>NZ_QUGE01000009.1:63308-86192 GCF_003478825.1 Peptoclostridium sp. AF21-18 | reverse complement strand
CGAACGGCACGCTCCGTGGTGTGAGAGGGGCTACAAGTTAGCCCCTACTTGATGTCTTTAAAGAATTCCAAGAAATTATATAATATTTTTGCTGTTATTCCCCAAATAACGTAATCCTTGTACTTATAGAATAGAACCTGAGATTTTCCATTTTCAAATTTATAGTTCTTTTCTCCAGGAATCAAATCAAAAGGAAGATTCTGATCTGGTAAAACCTGAACAGTATTAAAATACTTTTTAGGATGATTTTCCAAAAGATATTTTAAAGGAACCATAAAAACATGGTCTACTTCATCCTTATTCAACTTTATATGTTCTATATTATCCAAATATCCAACAAATGGATGAATTATATATTTTACAGGTGTTATAAGTAAATCCAGTTCTGAAATTATTTTAATATCTTCAGGATAAGAGCCTATCTCTTCCTGAGTTTCTCTTATAGCTGCTTGTAGAGGAGTTTCACCTTCTTCTATGCCACCACCAGGGAAAGATATCTCAGATGGCCGGTGTTTAAGACTGCTTGCCCTAACCTCAAATAGTATATGAATTTCTCCATCTTTTCTCACCATAGGTATAAAAACAGCAGCTCTTCTCATGTATTCAGAGCCATTTATATAAGGTTTATGATTTGTAAGTCTATCTAAAACTTTCTGTCTATTAAACATTTCAACACTCCTTGTAGTGAAGTTATATACTCTTTATTATATTAGAAATTGTATTAAAATTAAAGTAATTTTATGAATCTATAAAATAATGTTATAATGAATGATAAAGTGTATAATTGTATACTAGAAATAATTTAAAGAAATAAATAATAAAAGAAAGTTGGTATTGATATGGAGTTCAATGAAAAATTACAATATTTTAGAAAAAAATCCAATTTGACTCAGGAAGAGTTAGCTGAAAAGTTATTTGTATCAAGAACTGCGATTTCAAAATGGGAGTCGGGAAGAGGAATGCCTAGTATAAGCTCATTAAAAGCTATATCAGAAGTTTTTAATGTTTCAATAGACGAATTATTATCATCTGAGGAAATTATAGAGGCTGCGGAAAAAGAAAAGAAAGAGAATATGAAGTCGTTTAAAAATATTATATTTGGAATTATAGATTTGATGAGTATAATATTTTTATTTATACCGTTATTTGGAAAAGAGATTAACGGATATATATATTTAGTAAATCTTTTTTCTATAAATCGAGTAGGGAAATATATTTATTTGATAATAATAGGAGTGACAATATTATACGGGGTATCTGAGCTGATTATGTCTAAGTTTGAAAATAAATCTGTTGATAAAATAAACAGCATTATTTCATTAGGACTTACAAGTATAGCTATAATTACTTTTATAGCAACTAGTGAACCGTATATAGCATTCATAGAGTTTTGGATATTCTTGATTAAAATAGTTGTGTATATAAAACAGAGTAAATAATAAACGCTAATAAAAAATAATATAGATAAAGTCAATGATACTATAAGTAACATGTTGAAAAATAGCCATTTGATACTATAGGTATCGCAATGTGATAGCTAGATTCTTCATTAAAATTTATTTTTAGATTAAAGTTTTAACTGTCGACAAACAAAAGAATTCTAAATTTGATACGTAGCAGTATTACAAATAACAGTGTAAAAAATCTAAAAACAGGTTAATGGAGGATCAAAAGATGAAGAAAAAAATTTCTATAAGTTTATTATTTTTATTTGTAATTTTTACAATTGGAGCAAAATTTTTAGACGTACAATCATTGGGCGTAAATAATACTGAGATAGGATTTGCAACTTTAAATGTGTTTATGCACAGTTTTTTAGGGGTAAATAACTCTTGGTACAATATTACAGAAGTATTGGGAATAGTTCCTATTATTATCGCTATATTTTTTGCTGGAATAGGTGCATATCAGCTTATAAAAAGAAAAAGTATTTTTAAAATAGACATAGATATACTTGTGTTGGGAGTATTTTATATAGTTGTAGCGATTAGTTATTTAGTTTTTGAAGTTGTCGTTATAAATTACAGACCAGTTCTTGTAGATGGTGCTTTAGAGGCATCATATCCATCATCTCATACTATTTTGGCTATTTGTATAATAGGTACGGCAATTATTCAGGCAAATAAGAGAATAGATAATGATAAGATAAAAAAATTTGTGGACTTTGTATTAGCTTTAGTAATGATTTTAATTGTAGTAGGTAGATTATTATCTGGAGTACATTGGTTTACAGATATAATTGGAGGAACTATACTTTCAATATCATTTGTAATGTTTTACAGTTATGCTGTCGATTGTTTAAAAAATTAAAATGAATTTAATCTAAAGAATATTTGATTAAAAAAATTAGCGATAGTATAATATAATAGGTAGACAATATAAATTGAAAGGAATGATAATTATGGTAATAGCTGACGTAGCAGTAATGCCTCTACGCCCTTATGCAAACGAAGATCAGATGTATAAAATAGTAGATGCATGCATAGAGTTAGTAGAAAAAAGTGGATTAAAATATGAAATAGGTGCAATGAGTACTACTTTTGAAGGGGAATTCGATGAAGTATTCGAGCTTATCAAAAAAATGCACAAATTACCTTTTGAATTAAATTGTGAAAGAGTAATAACTGTAGCTAGAGTAGATGAAAAGGCTGGAGGTTTAACTATTGAGGACAAACTTAGAAACCACAGATAGTATAAAAAAAGCCTCTTATCCAATTATTACTTTTTTTGGTTATAATAGCTGTTTGGCAATTTGCTGTGGTACAGTTTGATATACCGCAGTACCTTTTACCAGCACCTACAGATATAATAGAAGTTTTCTTTACAGATTATGAAAACTTAATTAATCATAGTATTATTACGATATTTGAGTCTATATCTGGGTTTATGCTGGCTGTATTAATAGCACTTTTAATGGGAATATTGATGGATTTTGTAGATATTATTAGAAAATGTTTATATCCATTAATGCTTATAACACAGATGATACCTACAATAACAATAGCGCCACTTCTTGTGATTTGGTTTGGATTTGGAATACTTCCAAAGACTTTAATGGTAATATTAACGTGTTTCTTCCCGATATTGGTTAGTTTTGTAGATGGTTTGGAAAATGTAGATAAGGACTATTTAAACCTATTCAAAACAATGAATGCAAGCAAATTAGATACATTTATACATTTAAAATTCCCTATGTCTATAGAAAAACTTTTCTCTGGATTAAAGATTTCTGCAACTTATGCTGTTATGGCTGCAACTGTAGCTGAATGGCTTGGAGGAACTGTTGGACTTGGTGTGTATATGGTTAGATCTAAAAAGGCTTATGCATTAGATAAAGTATTTGCATCTACAATACTTATAGTAATATTTAGTTTAATATTTGTTGGAGTAGTGCAAATTATAAGAAAAAAAGTTTTAAAAAATAGGAATGTTTAAGGAGATAATTTATGAAAATAAAAAAATATATATCGATAGCCCTTGCTGGAGCCCTGATGCTTACAACTCTTTCTGGATGCTCTAAAAAAGAAGAAAAATCAGCAGATGGAGGAGAAAAAGTAACTGTAGTATTAGACTGGACTCCAAATACTAATCACACAGGACTTTATACTGCTTTAGAAAATGGATACTACAAAGATCAGGGACTAGATGTTGAAATAGTTCAGCCACCTGAAGGAGGAGCAGCGAGCTTAGTTGCATCAGGAAAAGCAGATTTTGGTATATCATATCAGGAAGAGGTTACATACGCTAAAACTTCTGATGATCCGCTTCCAATAAAAGCAATAGCAGCTGTAATTCAGCACAATTCATCAGGATTTGCATCACCAAAAGATAAAAATATAAAAACACCAAAAGATTTTGAAGGAAAAATCTACGGAGGATGGGGTTCTGAATCAGAAACAGCAGCTATAAAAGCAGTTATGGAAAAAACTGGAGCAGACTTTAATAAAGTTACAATAGCTGATATAGGACAGGATGACTTCTTTACAGCAACAACTAATAGCGTTGATTTTGCTTGGATATATGAAGGATGGGATGTTGTTCAGGCTAAATTAAAGAACTTTGATTTAAACTTTATACCACTTAATCAGTTTGATAAGAGATTAGACTATTACACTCCAGTAATAATATCTAATGAAACTTTATTAAATGATAATCCAGAACTTGCTAAGAAATTTATGAAAGCTACTACAGAAGGATATCAGTTCGCTATAGATAATCCAGAAGAAGCAGCGAAGATATTAGTTAAACATGCTCCAGAAATAGATGAAGAATTAGCTATAGAAAGTCAGAAATTCTTAGCATCAAAATATAAAGATGATGCACCTAGATGGGGAGAAATGAAGGATGAAGTTTGGAATAATTATACAGCATTTTTAAAAGAATACGGTTTAATAAATAAAGACTTAAAACCAGAAGATGCTTATACAAACGAATTCCTACCTCAGTAGAGAATAAAATCTTAATAGATAATAAAGAAATCGAGAGAATATGAATAGAGAAGATAATAAAATTAAAGATTTAGAGTCTAAGGATGTATTAGAGTTTGATAGTAGTTTGGATTCTGATAATAGATTAGATTCTAAGATAAGAATTGAAAATATTAGCAAATCATTTGATGGAGATAAGATAATTGACAATATTTCTATTGATGTTAGAGAAGGAGAGCTTGTATCAATACTAGGTCCAAGTGGATGTGGTAAGAGTACAATTTTTAATATGATAGCAGGTCTTTTGAAGCAGGACAGTGGTACAGTTGATGTAAATGGAAAGCTTAGCTATATGTATCAGAAAGATCTTCTTCTTCCATACAAGACAATAATAGACAATGTTTCGCTTCCTCTTGTTCTTAGAAAAGAAAAGAAATCTAAGGCTCGAGAAGAAGTCAGACAGTATTTTAAGGTGTTTGGACTTGAGGGTTATGAGGACAAATATCCTAAGGAGCTTTCTGGTGGTATGAGACAGAGGGCGAATTTTATGAGGACTTATGTCAATTCAAATGATATTATGTTGCTAGATGAACCATTTGGAGCATTGGATTCGATTACAAAGTCTTCTATGCAGAAATGGCTTTTGGATATTAGGAAGAAAGTGACGTCGACTATTTTGTTGATTACACACGATATTGAGGAGGCGATTTTGCTTTCTGATAGGATTTATGTTATTTCTAATAAGCCATCGAGTGTTAGTATGGAGATTGTTGTGGATCGAGACAGGATAGGGGATGTCGAGTATTCGTTTAAGTTGAAGAAAGATATTCTGGATGTTTTACATGTGTAGAGTTTTTAAACGGTTGGTACGAGAGTATCAGCCTTTTTTATTGGAAAAATATATTAAAAATAACTATGATTGATTGCGAATACTTAAAATGATACAATAAAATTATCAACCAAAAGGAGAAAAATCATGCTAAAAAATGGTATCTATGAACAAATAATCAACGAAAACATAAACCAAGAATTAATAGATAAAAACGACGAAAAACACATAGAAAAAGAAGCCGTAGACTATGCAGAATCATCAAAAGTATTTGCAAAATATGTATCTGAAATAGTAGAAAAAGGACTAGACATTGTAAAAGAAGAGGAAGAAAAAGCCACAAAAGGAAAAAAAGATGAAAAAGAGAAAAATGCCAGATTAAAACAAATATCTTTAATAAATAAAATAGTGGACTTAATAAAAAAAGAAACTAATGACGAAGATTACGAAAAAATGTCTGTAACAGATGAGGGTGAGCAGTTACTTGCACTTTACGACAAGAAAAATACAGTACTTTCACTAGATGGAAATAAGAAAGTAACTAGACCAGAAACTTCAATTGCTCAAAGTAGCTTATTTACAGGAGCTGTGCATGAACCACAGATGTTTACAGAACTTAAAAAAGAAATAGCATCTAGTGATAGGATAGATATGCTTGTATCTTTCATCAGATGGAGTGGTTTGAGATTGATAATTGAAGATTTAAAAGAGTTCATTGCTAGAGGTGGAGAGCTTAGAATTATAACAACTTCATACATGGGAGCAACTGATATTAAAGCTATAGAAGAGCTTAGGGAACTAAACAACACCAGAATAAAGATAAGCTACGATACAAAAAGAACTAGACTTCATGCAAAGACTTATGTATTTTACAGAAATACAGGTTTCACAACTGCCTATGTAGGATCATCAAATATATCAAATGCCGCACTATCAAGCGGGTTAGAATGGAATGTTAAGGTAACTCAAAAGGATTTACCAGAAACAATAGCAAAAATAGAGGCTACATTTGAAAGTTATTGGAACTCTAATGAATTTGAATACTATAAAGAAGACCAAAAGGAAAAGTTAGCAAGAGCTTTAAAAGCTGAGAAGTATTACGAGTCTAATAATGAAGAGATGTACACTATGGATATCGCACCATATTCATATCAACAAGAGATTTTAGATAAACTTGATGCAGAGAGAAAAGTCAGAGGACATTTTAAAAACTTGGTAGTTGCAGCTACAGGTACCGGAAAAACTGTAATATCTGCACTAGACTATAAAAGGTTTAGAAAAGAGAATCCAGATAAACCTTGTAGGCTTCTATTTGTAGCACATAGAGAAGAAATTTTAAAACAGAGTATGTACACATTTAGGGCTGTGTTAAAAGATGCAAACTTTGGAGATATGTTTGTTGGTAACTACAAACCGGATAGTTTGGATAATTTATTCATATCTATTCAGACATTCAACTCTCAGAAATTTATAGAGAAAACTGACAAAGATTTTTATGACTATATAATTGTCGATGAGTTTCACCATGCAGCAGCGCCTACATATCAGAGTTTATTGACATATTACGAACCAAATATTCTTCTTGGACTTACTGCAACTCCAGAGAGAATGGATGGAAAGAGTATTTTAAAATACTTTGATAATAGAATTGCTGCAGAAATTAGACTTCCAGAAGCAATTGATAGAAAGCTACTTTGCCCATTCCAGTATTTTGGGGTTACAGATAATGTAGATTTAGATGATTTAAAATGGAGTGCAGGTGGATACGATAAGCACGAGTTATCTAATGTCTATGCTCTAGATAGAAAGATTGCTGAAAAAAGAGCGGATTTAGTTGTAAATTCGATATTTAAATATGTCGCTGATATAGACGATGTCAAAGGAATAGGATTCTGTGTATCAGTAGAACATGCTGAATTTATGAGTGAGTTTTTCAATGAAAGAGGAATTCCTTCAATGTATTTGACAGGAAAATCTCCTGATGAAGAGAGAAAGAGCGCTAAAGATAGACTTGTAAAAGGAGAAGTTAGATTTATTTTTGTTGTTGATATATATAATGAAGGGGTAGATATTCCCGAGATAAATACAGTATTATTCTTGCGTCCAACAGAATCTTTGACAGTATTTTTACAGCAGTTAGGGAGAGGTCTTAGATTGTCTGAAGGTAAGGATTGTTTAACTGTACTTGATTTTATAGGACAGTCCAACAAAAGATATAATTTTGAAGATAAATTTGCAGCGCTTCTATCAAATACTAACAAGAGTGTTGAAAGTGAGATAAAGAGAGGATTTGTAGGTGTTCCAAAGGGATGCTATATTCAGCTTGAGAAAAAAGCTAAGGAACATATCCTGTCTAATATAAAAGCATCTTATGGAAATAGAGTAGCATTAGTAAACAAAGTGGCTACTTTTGAAGAAGATACAGGTTTAGAGTTAAATTTAGCGAATTTCTTAGAATATTATCATTTAGATCCTAAGATAATTTATAAATATAAAGATTTATCATTTAGCAGACTATGTGTAGCTGCAGGCGTTATAGATGATTTTGAAGACTCTATAGAAAAGGAGATGAGTGCGGCGCTGTATACTTTTACATCTTTAGACTCAAGAAGATGGATAGAATTTTTAATAGTATTTTTAAAGAATATAGAAAATGTAGAAATAAACCATATGTCTGAATTAGAAAAGAGAATGCTCCAAATGTTTTATGTTACAGTTTGGGGAGAAGTAGCTGAGGATTGGAATGATGAGAAAGTTTTAGAAAATATAAATAAATTAGTAAAAAGTGATTATATGAGAAAAGAGTTGATAGAACTATTAGAATATAATTACAGTAAAATAGATTTTATTGATGAAGAAGTTGATTTAGGATTTGATTGTCCTATAGATTTACACTGTACATATACTCAAAGACAGCTTTTAATGGGATTTGATTATCTTAGTTTCTCATCTGTAAGACAAGGAGTGCTTTGGATTGAAAGCAAGAAAACAGATATTTTCTTTATAACTCTTAACAAATCAGATAAAGACTACTCACCTACAACTATGTACGAGGACTATTCTATAAACGACGAATTATTCCACTGGCAGAGTCAGAGTACAACTAGTGAAGATAGTAAAACAGGTAAGAGATACAGAAATCACGTAAAAGAAGGAAGTAGAGTTGTACTATTTGTTCGTGAATTTAAAAATGATAAATATGGAAAAACTATGCCATATACATTCTTAGGACCGGCAGAGTATGTAAGTCATACTGGATCAAAACCAATGAATATTATATGGAAATTAGATAAAAGAATTCCGGCAAAATATCTTAAAAAGACAAATAAACTTGTTGGATAAATCAAAATTTATAGGGATAATAACTAACTTGGTGGATTGAATTTCATAGACAAAACGAACTCGACAATGCAACTTGATTGCCTGGAGAGGAGTTTGTCTATGAATTCAATCCCCTAGATACATTTTATCCTAATAACAACACACTAATCAATGGAATTGACACCACAGAAAACAGTGTCGTAAAAAACACCGCCTGAGATGCAAACGCCACATCCGCTCCATACTCATTTGCCATAATAGCAGTATTTGCAGCTGATGGCATAGCAGAGATAACAACTGGAATCGCCATAACAACTGAATCAAAACTAAATGGTCTAAGTACTAAGAACACAAGCATAGGAATAGCAACAAGTCTTAAAACTGCTAACATATACATATCAAATCTTTTAAAACATTCCATTGCAGAAGATCCTGCAAGCATAGAGCCTATAACAATCATCGAAATTGGAGTAGTAACATCTCCTAAAAGCTCTAATGGATGGTTGATAAATATAGGAAGCTCAGTACCTGTAATGAAAAGAGCAAGCCCTATAAATACTGCAATCATTGAAGGATTTATCATAGATTTTATTGAAAACTTAGCATTACTATTTCCTTTTGACAAGAAATACACACCAAGTGTAAAGCAAAGGAAGTTAAAAGGAAGATTGAAAATAGCTGCATAAAATATTGCACCTTTCCCTAAAACAGCCTCTACAACAGGATATCCCATGAATCCAGAATTAGAAAAAACTAATGCATATTGAAAAATTCCTAACTTTGAATCTGACTTGATAAAAATCTTTAAACAAAATGCGACTATAGTAGACACCCCAAACATCACCATAGACACGAAAAGAAGAGAAAGAATCTTTGGAATCATCTCTTTATCAAATTGAATCTGCATAGCAGTAATTATCATAGAAGTAAGAAAAATATTCATAACTAAAGAAGAAAGTTTAGAAGTTGAAGATTCATCTAAAAGCCCTTTCTTTCTTACAAAATATCCCACCAAAATTATAATGAATAAAACTGCTACCTGTGTAAAAATATTTTTAAAACTCAAATACATCACCTCACAAAATTTCCTCAAAAAATACTTTATATACAATAATATTATCATCAATTCCTTGAAATAGCTATAATTTTAAGGATGGATAAAGTCAATACAAGATGCTTAAAATAATTAAAGTAAAGTTAAATAAAGAAAGGAAAAGGTTTTAAAAGTTATTAATAAAAAAATAAGTTAATACAAAAATACTTTTGGGTATTATAATAAAAGAAGATGTAAATATTAAAAATTAAATAGAATAATAAAATTAAAAAACTATCAAGAAAAGAGGAAAATTTTATGAAAATAACAATGCTAGGAACAGGAAATGCAATGGTAACTAAATGTTACAACACAACTTTTGTACTGACAAATGGAGAAAAACAGCTACTAGTAGATGGTGGTGGTGGAAATAAAATATTCAACCAACTAGAAGATGCAGGTATAGATTGGAAAAATATCAAAGAAATATTCGTAACTCATAAACACGTTGATCATGTTATCGGCGTAATATGGATGATTAGAAAAATTTGCCGGTCAATGAAAAAAGGTGAATATGTAGGGGATGTAAACATATACGCACATGGGGAGCTTTGCGATATAATAAATAGTATTGCTCACATGCTTCTTAATAAAAAAGAAACAGATTTTATAGGTGAAAGAGTACATATAATACCTGTTGAAGATGGGGAAGAAAGAGAAATAATAGGAAACAAAACTGTATTTTTCGATATACACTCAACTAAAGCAAAACAGTTTGGATTTAGTATGATTTACGATAACGATAAAAAACTTACTTGCTGTGGTGATGAACCATACAACGAAAAAGAAGAAAAATATGCTAAAAACAGCGATTGGTTACTTCACGAAGCCTTTTGTCTATATTCAGAAGCAGATAAATTTAAACCTTATGAAAAGCACCATTCAACAGTTAAAGATGCCTGTGAATTAGCTACAGAACTTGGTATAAAAAACATACTTTTATATCACACAGAAGATAAAAATATAGCTAATAGAAAAACTATGTACTACAATGAAGGAAAAGAATTCTTTAGTGGAAACATAGCAATACCAGACGATTTAGAAACTATAGAACTTTAAAATTTAGATAGAAGAAAATACTAATCAACAAAAATATAAAAAATATATCATATTTAACAAAATTTGAAAAATAAAATAAATGAGAGTATAATATTTCTATATTTAGATTAGATAAATAGCCGGCATTAAATCTAATTTGTCGGCTATATTGCTATAATTCTACAAAAAATAAGAATTATAAAAGCAAAACTGAACTTATAATAAAAAATAGAAGGGAGGTTTACATTTTGGAATATAAAAATGTTGTTCGTATAGCGACGGATTTAAAAGAAGAACAGGAAGAATTTTTAGAGTGTGAAAAATGGTGGATCTTTGCAGTTCTAATGTTTGTAGGTGGATTTTACGGTGCGTATACATATACAGCAAGGGGAGGAATATTTTGTAATGCACAGACAGCAAACCTTGTAATGTTGGGAATGGCTATAGGAAGCAAAAACTTTGGAAAAGCAGCGTACTACTTAGTTCCACTTACTGCATATCTTGCGGGAACTATGCTTTCTGAAGCGTGGGCACTTTCAATCAAAAAATTCCACTTCATAAGATGGGATACAATGTTAATATTAATAGAAATTATAGTTGTTATAATACTTGGATTTGTACCAGATAGTGCACCATACCAAATTGCTCAGATTTCGATAAACTTCCTATGCTCAATGCAGTACAACACATTTAGACAGGCTTACAAAATACCAATGGCAACAACATTCTGCACAAATCACGTTAGACAGATTGGGGTTGCACTTACAAAAGCGATAAGAAATCATGGCGAACAGAAGTATGTAAAAAGAATGAATACTCACATTGCTATGATAATAATGTTTGTACTTGGAGGAACAGTTGCTACAATACTAGTAAACTTCTTTACAGGTAGAGCAATCTGGGCTGCAGTAATACCTCTTACTGTAATATTTGTTGACTTATTACATGCAGACCTAACAATAGAAAAAGACAAACTTCATAAAAAACCAAGCGGACACTAAAATATAGCTGTTATTAAAATTTTGAAATAGAACAGACTTAACACAAGTATTCGCTCTCCAGGCTTCAGCGCCCAACCCATTTATGTAACACATTTTAATGGTGTTGGGTGCTTACAGAATTGTCGGTGGGAGCTATTTGTGTTTAAGTCTTAAATACTATTTATAAAATTTTAATAACAGCTATTTTATTGTAAAAAATTATATGTACTTATCAGTTTACTACAAGCTAAATAAATCAAAATTTATATATTAATAACTCTCGGGGATTGAAGTGAATAAAATTTTAAGCATCTTTTTATTCAAGTTGTTATAATTTTACTTTCTTTTTAATCCTATGTAAAAATTAAAACTTTGCCAAGAATATTGATATTATGAGCATAGTAGCATATAGACAAAACTCTCTCGACAATCTGCAGACGCGTATTTTAATATAAACTAGACTATTTTTCGCTTACGCGTCGAAGCCTGGAGAGAAGTTTGTCTATATCTACTATGCTTCGCATAATAACAATATATTTCGGTAAAATTTGATTTTATCTTACAATATTGTAAGAATACTTAAAGTTAGTTGTAAGTTTCCCCATTTATTATAAAAGTATAGAAAAATAGTTTATCGAAAGTTAGCAATACAAAGGGGGAAGAAAAATGTTAGAAGTTAAAAATCTTTATAAATCATACAAAGTAGGAAACAAGAATTATCCAGTACTACAGGGAGTAGATGTAAACATAGAAAAGGGAGAGTTTGTATCAGTTATGGGACCTTCAGGAAGTGGAAAGACAACACTTTTAAACTGTATATCAAACTTTATACCTTATGAAAGTGGAGAAGTAATATTAAATGGAGAAAACATGGAAAAACTTACAGAAGATGAATTAGCAACTGTAAGAAATGAAAAATTAGGATTTGTATTTCAAGATTTTATGCTATTAGACGGATTAACAGTATTTGAAAATATATGTATGCCTAAAATAATAAAAGAAGATGATTGGCGAGAAATGGAAGACAAGGCAAATAAACTGCTAGATATATTTGGAATTAAAGAAATTGCAGATAAATATCCTGTTGAAATATCAGGAGGGCAGAAGCAGAGGGTTGCAGTTGCGAGATCTTTAATGAATGATCCACTAGTAATATTAGCCGATGAACCAACAGGAAACTTAGACAGTAAATCAAGTGAAGCAGTTATAAAATCATTCATAGAAGCAAAGAAAAAACTAGGAGCTACAATATTTATGGTAACTCACGATACAATTTCTGCAAGCTACTGTGACAGGGTTATAGTTATGAAGGACGGAAAAATATTTACAGAGCTAAAAAATAGTGGAAATAGAAAAGAATTCTTTGATGAATTATTAGGTGTATTAAAAGAACTTGGTGGTGATGGAAATGACAATGAGTAATATACTAAAAAAGCTTAGAAATTATAATAAAAGTAATTACAATCAGTTTGAATTTTGTATAACATTTGCTGTGCTTTTAATGACAGCAATGATGAGTATTGCTCAAATGCCTATTGTTCAGCTAGTTTTTCCTGTAGGTGGTGACTCAAGAAAACAATTATACCTAATACTTTCAGTATCTATAATAGGATGTGTTGTATTTTCACTATACGCAGCATCACTATTTTTAAGAAATAAAACAAAAGAAATCGGAGTAATGTTAGCTCTTGGAACAGTAAAAAAGGACTTAATAAAACCATTAAACAAAGAAATAATATCTATAGTATTAAAATGTGGAGTGATTGGAGTAGTATTAGGAGAAATAGTTACATTTATAATATGGCAGGGATTTTCTCAGTTCATAGTAAATAAAGAATACGCAGTGTTCTCAATATCAGTTCGGGGAATATTGTGGGGAGTGATATTTGACTTAATAATAGGCATATTAATAGTTGGAATGTCTACAAGAACAATAAAAAAAGCAGATGTAATATCTATCATAAGAGCACAGAACACTAGAGAAAAAGTTGGAGAAGTTTCTAAAAAACATCTAGTAATAGGTATGATTTTAATAGTTAGTGGAATTTTCTTTGGATTCTTACTTCCTAAGATAATAATATACACATTTGATAAAAAAGCGCCTGGTATATTAAATGTGATAATGTTACTAAGTGTAGTTGGAACATACATGGTTATAGAATATGCGGTTATATACCATAAAAAAGGGAAAAATACTAAAAAATACTATAAAAATCTGGTATCTTACGGAATGATAAAATTTGAAGGTAAGCAGAATATCAGAAATATGCTAGTAGTATCTGTACTATGTGCGGTATCTATATTTGCAGCATCTTATATATCAAATGTATCTTCTTCAGTAATATCTGCGGGAAAATCTAATCCTTATGAATTTGTAATTTACAGACCGCTTGTATCATCAGAATTAAATAAAAATTATATAGAAGAATTAGCTAACAAAAGTAGTGTCACAATAAAAGACTATAAAGAAATAGAATTTGCATGTCTGAGTGCAAGCGGAGTAGAAAGAGATTACGACGACAATGGAAATGTTGTAGAAAACTACAAAAAAGATCATTCAACTTCAGAATTCATAAGTCAAAGTGAATACGAAAAAATTACTGGAGAAAAGGTAAATGTAGAAAAAGGAAAATATATAAGAATAGTACATAAAGACGAAAGCGAAAACTTCTTCACAAGATACGACGATATGGACTATATAGAAGACAAGGATAGCAAACAGGGAATGAAATTATCATTCCAGGGAACAATAGCAAATGAGTATATGCTAACTAACAACTGTGAAAATAGATACATATTAAATGACAAAGATTACAAAAAAATTGCATCAAAAGTAGGCAACTCAAACAAAGTACAGCAGATTATATTCAACACTGCAAACGAAGAAAAATCTTATGAATTTGCTGAAAATGTATATGTAGAGTTTTTAAAAAGAGCGGATAAAGAAATGGCAAATCCAAACACAATGTACGACGAAGGTGCTATAGAGTCAATGGGACTAGAAGGAACTACAATAGAGCTAAATCAGGATAATCCAGACCTTATGGGGTATTGGAAATGGTATCCATCTATCAAAACTTACGATGTAAAAAACTTTGCACAGAGTGTTGCAGTATACTTCCTAGTATTCTCATTCATAAGTGTAATATGTCTAGCTGCATCAGCAATAATGCTTTATTCAAGAAGCATATCTGTAGCATCAAGAAACAAAGATGTATTTGAAGATCTTGAAAAACTTGGAGCAAACAAAAAGTATGTAAGAAAATGCTTAAAACAACAGATATCAAAATTATTCACAGTTCCTGCGATATTAGGAGTAACTTTGAGTATGCTTCTTACAGGAATAATGTTTATAATGAACGACGGAAAAATTTCAGAATCAGAAGTAATAGCATATTCTATAGATTCGTTAATATTTATCGCTGTTCTAATATTTATATTTATCGTATATAAATATAGCTTAAATAAATGTAAAAAAATCTTAGACATTGAAAAATAATTTTTAATATTTTATAAATTTTATCGAATATCTAAAAAGCTAACACTTATTTCTATGATATAATTTAAGCTATAAAACATATTGTAGGATAGAGGTGTGAAAACGTGGGAAAGATTTTGCTTTTAGAAGACGATAAATCTTTAAATAGAGGAATTAGTTTCAAATTGAAAAAAGAAGGATTTGAAGTTGAAACAGCATTTTGCATTGGAGAAGCTAAAAATATTTTTGACAATAATAAAATAGATTTAATAATAACAGATATTGGATTGCCAGATGGAAGTGGATTTGATTTTTGTGAGGAAATAAGAAAAATAAGTAACGTTTATATTATTATGTTAACTGCTTTAGATGAAGAGTTTAATGCAGTTATGGGGTATGAAATAGGTGCAGACGATTATGTAACAAAACCGTTTAGTCTTGCAATTCTTGTATCAAAGGTTAAAGCATTTATGAAAAGAGCTGGAAACGATGAAAAAGAAAAAACATCAGAAAATATTCTAATATCTGAAGATATAGAATTTGATTATGGAGATTATACACTGATTCTAAACAGGGAAGATACAGAAAAAGTACAGCTTACAAAAACAGAAGGAAAACTTCTAAAACTTTTAATGGAAAATGCTATGAATATTATTCAAAAGGAACAGATACTAGATATTCTGTGGGACATGGACGGGAATTTTGTAGATGATAATACGGTTGCTGTTTACATGAGACGACTTAGAAAAAAGGTAGAGAAAGATCCTTCAGAGCCGATATTTATAAAAAATATTAGAGGAATAGGATATAAATGGAATGCGGGGTGCGTTAGAAAATGATAAGAAAAGTATTTTCAGAGATAAAGAATGATTCTTTCCTTAGAAAATGCGCAGTAGTATCGTTTGCTATGTTCCTCGCATTTTTCATATCTGTTTTGTCTGTAGAGTCTGTATTGTTTGAAAAAATTACAGAAGATAGATACAAGCACGATGCAGCTGTTGTAGGCTATCTTTTGGAAAAATACCCACAGGATAGGGAGATAATAGTAAAGTCTGTAATAGGTGATAACAATAAATATATAGAAAGTGGAGCAAATACACTGGCTAAATATGGATATACTTCAAAAACATCTGATTTAATAGACAAAAGTGAAAATAAAGTAAAGATGATGATTATATTCTTTGTATTTTTATTTGCAGTATTTTCAATAATTATTTTAGTTATAGCTATTAAAGCTATGGGATATGTTTTAAAAATATTTGAAAGTATGTATTATAAGATGAAAAATATCTTTAATACAGTAGATAATATTAAACATTCAAACACATTAAATAAGAATGACAATAAAACTGATAATGCTTTACAAGAAAGAGAAAGTATTGAAAATGATAGTGTAGATTTGAATAAATACAACGAAAATCTGCTATGTAGGATAAATATGATTTCTGAAAAAGCAGAGAGAAATATGAGAATAAACATGAGAAAAATCGAAAATGAAAAAGAAAATGTAAAATCATTGGTAACAGATATTTCTCACCAGCTAAAAACTCCTCTTGCAAATGTAGAACTTTATAACACGCTTTTGGCAGAAGGAGGAATAAGTGATGAGGAAAGGTTGGAGTTTTTAGAAACTGAAGGAATAGCAATAGAAAAATTAAAGATGCTTATAGATTCTCTGATAAATATATCTAGACTAGAAGCGGATATGATAAGTATAGATAAAAAAGAGGAGAATTTAAAAGAATGTATAGAAAGTGCTATATCGTCAGTAAAGGCAGATGCAGCTAAAAAGAATATAACTATAAAAAATGATATAAAAGAAGATTGTATTTTAGCAATAGACAGAAAGTGGACTACAGAGGCAATATTTAATTTACTTGATAATGCAGTTAAATATACTGCTCCAAATGGAAAAATAAATCTGAGTTTAGACAATGGAATAAATTATTTTGCATTAAATATAGAGGATAACGGAATAGGAATTGATACAGATGAGTATAATGATATATTTAAACGATTCTATAGATCGAGAAATGGTATAGTGCAAAATGAAAAAGGATCTGGTGTAGGTCTTTATTTAGTTAGAAAAATTATGAACTTACAAGATGGAAATGTAATGGTTTCATCAGAAAAAGGAAAAGGAAGTACGTTTACTCTTTACTTCTCAAAATCGAAAGGAGAATAAAATGAAGTTATTCAGAGCTAGAAATTTAAAAAAATATTATAAAACAGAAGATATTGAGATAAAGGCTGTAGATGAAATAAATTTAGAAATAGAAGAGAGCGAGTTTATAGCCATTGTAGGTAAATCTGGCTCTGGAAAGACAACTCTTTTAAATATTTTAGCTGGACTTGAAAAGCCAGATAGTGGAACTGTAGAAATAAACGGAAAAGATATTTCTAAGATGGATAGAGATGAGATGGCTATATTTAGAAGAAGAGAGATTGGAATAGTATTTCAATCATATAATCTTGTTTCTACACTATCAGTATTAGATAATATACTTCTTCCATTTGTGTTAGATTCTCAGAATCCTGATATGAAATTTGTAGATGATATAATGAAATCTCTAGGAATTTATGAGAAGAAAAATATGATGCCTCATCAATTATCTGGAGGAGAAAAGCAGCGAACTGCAATAGCAAGGGCAATCGCTATAAAACCTACAATTATTTTAGCTGATGAACCAACTGGAAATCTAGACTCTAGGATGTCAAAGGATGTTATGAATATGCTTAAAGTTATTTCTGAGAAGTATTCTCAGACTTTGATTGTTGTTACACATGATGAGAGTATAGCCCAGCTTGCAGATAGAGTGATACATATAAGGGATGGGAAAATTATGAATGGGGTGATTTAGTTGAAGAAATCTCAATTTATCATAAAAAATATTAAAAATAACAAAAAATCATATATACTTCCATTTATAATAACTGCAACAATATCTTTTATTGTTTCATTGATTTTGATAATATCTGTGAGTTCTCTTAGATACAATTTAAAATACGAAAAAATATACTTTGGAGATTATGATGCGGAGATTTCAAAGTTAGATGAAAATCAGATTGAAAATGTAAAAAATCATATATCTGTAGGCAAAACAGGGGAGGTATTAGATACTGAAGAAACTACAGATATTTTTTCTGAACTAGGATATTTAAAAAATTACGATAAAAACTCATCAAATATGCTTGGATTAAAGCTTGCTGCTGGAAAATATCCTATTGAAGAGAATGAGATAGCTATTGAAAAGAAGTCAGAGAATTTAATAAGAAATTATTCTATATTAGAAGATAGCTCAAAAGATACTAAAAGTGCTTATCCATATTCTATAAAAATTCCTGTAATAGATAAAAATGGAAATAAAAAAGATAAGATATTAGTTGTTACAGGAGCTATAAACGAAAAGTATGATAATGAAAACTGGGAGAAAAATATCTATGTTTCTAAAAGTTATGCTAATAATGTAGGATATAAAAAATCGAAAATTGTAAAATTTAAAGATGTAGGTAGATGCAACGTAATAAAAATACAAAATAGCTTAAAAAAATTAGCTTCTGATGTAGGATTTGATCAATCTGGGATAAAACTAGTGTCTAGAATAGATTATATTAAATTTATATTTTTAGATAACTTTTGCGTTACTGTGGCTTTATCACTAGCTATATTACTTGTATCGCATATAATTTTAAAGAATATAAATAGAGCTAGACTTCATAGAAATATTAAAGATATGGCAATTTTGGAGGCAATAGGTGCATCATCAGCACAGATAAAAAATATAGTTAATATTCAAGCGTTTATTTTATCTATCATTTCCGTATCTATTGGAGTAGGAATAAATTTATTATTTATATTAATTTTAAAGATAATGTATTTAAATAAAACGAATTTATCTAATACAAGTGGGTTATTTTCTTTAATGCAAGCAACTAGTGAAAATATACGATTTTTAGATGTATTCTTTATATTTGTGGTTATAGAATTGCTTGTATTTTTATCATATATTTTATCTTCAAGAAAAACAGTGAAAACTATGTTGAATATGGATATTCCATCTTCAATAAACAATCCGTATGCGGTTTATAGTGAAGTTAAAAGAGAGAATAGAAAAAGTAATAATAAAGTAAATATAAAGAGAAGGTATAAATATAAAAATACTGGCAAATCATCTATAGTAATAATCTTTGTAATCCTTGCATTTACTGCATCTATCGTAAAAAGTATAGACTCTGGAAGTGAGTCTTTATATAAAAATGACGTAGATTACATAGTTAGAAATATAGATATGTACAGCGAAAATAAAAGTAATCTGCCTTTAGAAAAAATTTTCTCTAATGTAGCTATTACAGAGGATATGGAAGAAAATATTTCTAAAATATTAGGAGTAACAAGTTTAGAAAAAAATTACACTACTCCTGTAAAATACTATGAAAATAATAGTTCTGCATATGTATACGGATTATATGGAATAGATGATGAGGAATTAGATAAATTAATCAAATCTGCAAGATACGATAATTTTGATGTGGAAAAATTTAAAAGAAGAAATACGATTTGTGTACATAGTATGTATGCAAAAGAAATGGGAATAGATATAGGAGATAAGATTGAACTAGAGGTTTTAGAAAATGGAATTCAAAAGAAAAAAACATTTGAAGTTATAAATATATCTCAAATAACTCCAGATTTTGCATTTATTTATCAATCAGCTTTTGATAAAGGACTTGCAAAAAATATAAATTCGATAAATATAAAATGCAGCGAGTATAAGAAAAAAAGCGTTAAGATTGCAATTGAAAGAATGTTAGAGTCAAAGAGTGGGAATGTGGAATTTGTTGATTGTGTAGAAGAGTTAGAGCAAAATGAAGCATATATAAGAGCTATAAATATAATATTTAGTGTTGTAGCTGGATTTGCAATTATTCTAACTATATTCAACTCAATCAATGGATCTATATACGAAATTATGTCTCAAAGTGCTGATTTTGGAGTGCTTATGGCAATAGGAATAAGTGATAAACAATTAGAAGAGGTTATTTCAAAGAAAATAGAAGATAGAGTGGCTATTCCAGCTATATTGGGAGTAGTGATAGGTAGTATCTTCGTATTTTTAATGTCTAAAGTTTTGATAGAAGTTTCTACAATTAAGCTAAATATATCTACACCGTGGATATTATACTTATTTATAATAATAACAGCTATTTTGAGCGTAAAGATAGGAACGAAATATGTATGCAATAAGATGAAAAAGCTCTCTCCTACTGATATAATTAATAATGTATAAAATAAAGATTAATTTTGAAAGGAAGATAAAATTTGAAAAAGACATACAGCATATCTGAAGTTTCAAAACTTCTCAACATAACAGTGGATACACTGAGATTTTACGAAAAAAAGGATATGATTCATCCAAAAATAAACCCAAACAACAAGTATAGAATGTACGATATGTACAATATTTTGGAGATATTAGACATAATCTTTTATAGAAATCTAGATATCTCAGTATCCGACATGTACTCAATAATGAACGAAAACGACGAAAAAAAGGCACTTGAGCTATTTGAAAAAAAGAGAATAGATTGTAGAAACAGGATAAGATATGAACAGCAGCTTTTAAAGAAGCTAGATTATCTATGTTCCACAATGGGACCTGCAATTTCTGGAAATATGAGTATTAAAAAGAAATATTTTGAAACTTCGTATATTTTATTTGAAGAAACAGAAGAAGAGAGTAGTGCACAGAAATTAGTATTAAAAAATATACCTAGTATAAGTAATGAAGAGTTTGTACTAGGTGCGGTAATCAAGGAATACAACTATGATTTAACTGAAAAGGCTACATTCTATACTATAGAAAGGCAGATACTAGAGGATCTTTTTGAAAATGATGTAGAAAGAAAAGAGGGTAGACTAAGTAAAGAAAGAATATACGAAGAAAATAAAAATAACGATAAAATAATAAACGGATTTGATGCTTTGAGTATGGTTGTACCATCTGAGGGAAGTAAGTTGAATAAAAAATATATAGAAAAGATAAAAAATTATGCTGACGAAAATAAAATCGAGCTAGAGGATTATGTTTTAACGCATGAAATAAATACAACAGCTTATGCAGATAAGCAGCATGAATACAAGGAAATATACATAAAAATAAAAAAATAGAATAGAAAATATAAATTTATTTTAAAAAGTTGTTGACCTTGGTCTTAGACCATAGTTTAAACTCTTCTTTGGTGAAAGGAAGGTGTTTAAATTATGAATAAAGACTTAACAATAGATAAAAAAAGAATTAATAGACAGTTTATGCATTATGTAATACCATCAATGATAGCGATGTTATTCAGTGGATTTTACTCAATAGTCGATGGACTATTTGTAGGAAACAGTATAGGAAACGTGGGGCTTGCTGCGATAAACCTAGTTTATCCAATACAGGTTGTACTTAATGCAACAGCTACAGGTGTTGGTATAGGTGGATCTGTTCTTGTTTCTATATACAGAGGAGAAGGAAAAGAAAGAGATATGGAGCACAGTGCCATGCAGACAATAATACTTCTTCTAATATTTGGAGCAATACTTCCTGTTTTCTTCTTAGGTACAAAAGGAATCATACTTAACTTCTTAGGAGCAGAAGGTGCAATATATAAGGGAGCAGATGATTATATAACTACTATATTAATAGGTGGAATGCTTCCTGTTTTAGGAAACGGATTAAATCCAATAGTTAGAAATCAGGGAAAACCAATTGTAGCTACTCAGAACATGGTAGCAGGTCTTGTTACTAATATAGTACTTGACTATGTATTTATATACAAAATGAATTTAGGAATGTTTGGTGCAGCTTTAGCAACAATAACTGCACAGGGTGTAGTTGCTACAATGAATGTTATATACGTTGTAAAATTAAACCATAAAAACTTTAAAATGGATTATATACTACCAAATATAGCTAAAATAAAAAGAATAATGAAAATAGCAGTATCTCCATTTGGACAGACAATAGTTCCTTCAATAATAATAATACTTACAAACTGGAAATGTATTGAATACGGTGGAGATGGAGCAGTTGCAATATACTCAGTAATAAGCTACGTACTTGCATGTGCACAGCTTTTAATACAGGGAATAGGTGATGGTGTTCAGCCATTATTCAGCTACTACTTTGGAGCAAACAAAGAAAGAGAATTACACTATGTGTACAATAAAGCATTCTTCTTATGCTCAATATTCTCAGTATTTTTAATGGTTATGACAATGGTATTCAGCGTACAGTTAGCTAAATACTTCAACATATCACCAGAACTTATGAATGAAACAGCTTTAGCATTAAAAACAACAGCATTTGCTTATGCATTCTTTGGAGTTACAAGAGTAACAAGCGCATACTTCTATGCAACTAATCATACGAAATTCAGTAATTTATTAATCTACATTGAGCCGATAGTTATAGCACCTGCTATGCTTTGGATATTTACAGAACTATTTGGACTATCAGGCGTATGGATGGCATACCCAGCAATACAGTTAATACTATCAAGTATAAGTTTAGTATTAAAAAGTCCAAACATGGAACACAAAAAAGAACTTAAAGTAGCAACAGTGCAATAAATTTATAAAAGATTATATGAAAAGGGACTGAGCAAATACGCATCAGTCCCTTTTTGTATGTAGAAAACCCCCAGTTAGACTGGGGGTTCAGTAAAGCTTTTAG
>NZ_QUGE01000009.1:62785-63298 GCF_003478825.1 Peptoclostridium sp. AF21-18 | reverse complement strand
AAAACCCCCAGTTAGACTGGGGGTTCAGTAAAGCTTTTAGCTTTGAGTCTTTAACAAAAAAGCTCCTTTTGATAAGATATAATTGCGGTCCGCCAACTGCAAAAAATTATCAAAAGGAGGTCGTAAAATGAACGACATACATAGTTTATCACATACAAAATGGAACTGCAAATATCATATAGTTTTTGCGCCAAAATATAGAAGAAAAGTATTCTATGGAGAAAAAAGAGCAGAAATAGGAGGAATTCTTAGAGAATTATGTAGATGGAAAGGTGTAAATTTGCTTAGTGCAGAAGCTTGTCCAGATCACATACATATACTTGTAGAAATACCACCGAAAATGTCAGTATCAGGATTCATGGGATTCTTGAAGGGAAAAAGTAGCCTAATGATATATGAAAGATGGGGAAATATGAAGTATAAATATAGAAACAGACAATTTTGGTGTAGAGGATATTATGTTGATACAACAGGAAAAGACACAAAAAGAATAAAAGAATATATAGAAAACCA
>NZ_QUGE01000009.1:62547-62775 GCF_003478825.1 Peptoclostridium sp. AF21-18 | reverse complement strand
GTTGATACAACAGGAAAAGACACAAAAAGAATAAAAGAATATATAGAAAACCAGTTGAGAGAAGATATGATGAGTGAACAGCTAACGCTTGACGTAGTTGACCCGTTTACGGGTAACCAGAAATAGTTAGCGAGTGGCGGACCGACATACGCTTTGAAGCGTAGCTGGAAGTTGAGCCTTATAGGCGTCAAATGAAGAACCCCCAGTTTTACTGGGGGGTTCCTTTTT
>NZ_QUGE01000009.1:755-62537 GCF_003478825.1 Peptoclostridium sp. AF21-18 | reverse complement strand
AGCCTTATAGGCGTCAAATGAAGAACCCCCAGTTTTACTGGGGGGTTCCTTTTTCGTCTAATTTAAAATAATACCCCTCTCGCTCTCCAGGCTTCGACGCCTCGTCCATTAAACTAACACATTTAAATGTTACGAGGCGTCTGTAGGTTGTCGAATTGAGAGGGGTATTTATTTTAAAATTTACTAAAGAATAATCTCTGCAAAATATTGCATACAGCCATTATTTAATAAATAGAGAATTATTTTATATAGTAGAAAAAATTCTGTTTAAAATATATAATAAATATAATGAAATAAAAATCTGCGAAACATTTAATATTAAAAATTGTGTTTGATATATAAAATTATAATGTGTATATAAATTTGTGGGGAGTAAATTTATGATAACAGTAAGAAAATTAAAATTAACGATAATTAATGATGATGAAACAAAAAGAAATGAACAATATAAATTTATAAGAGATTCACAATATGCTCAGTATCAAGGATTAAATTTGGCTATGAGTGTATTAACAAATGCTTATTTATCTGCTAATAGAGATATAAAGAGTGATTTATTTAAGGAAACTCAAAAGAACTTAAAAAACAGTAGTTCTATATTTAATGATATTCCTTTTGGAAAAGGAATAGATAGTAAATCATCTATAACACAAAAGGTGAAACAAGATTTTAGTATCGCTATAAAAAATGGATTAGCTGGAGGAGAAAGAAATATAACAAATTATAAAAGAACTTTTCCTTTAATGACTAGAGGAAGAGATTTGAAGTTTTCTTATAAAGATGATTGTTCAGATGAGATAATAATAAAATGGGTTAATAAAATAGTGTTTAAGGTTGTAATTGGTAGAAAAGATAAAAACTATTTAGAATTAATGCATACGTTAAATAAGGTGATTAATGGAGAATATAAAGTTGGTCAATCAAGCATATATTTTGATAAGAGCAATAAACTGATATTGAATTTAACTTTATATATACCAGAAAAGAAAGATGATGACGCTATAAATGGTAGGACTTTGGGGGTAGATTTAGGGATAAAATACCCAGCCTATGTATGTTTAAATGATGATACTTTTATACGCCAGCATATTGGAGAAAGCTTAGAGTTATCAAAACAAAGAGAGCAATTTAGAAACAGAAGAAAAAGATTACAACAACAATTAAAAAATGTAAAAGGTGGCAAGGGTAGAGAGAAGAAACTATCAGCTTTAGACAAAGTAGCAGTATGTGAAAGAAATTTTGTTAAAACATATAACCATACTATAAGTAAAAGGATAGTTGATTTTGCTAAGAAAAATAAATGCGAGTTTATAAATTTAGAACAATTAACTAAAGATGGATTTGATAATATAATTCTTAGCAATTGGAGTTATTATGAACTTCAAAATATGATAAAATATAAAGCAGATAGAGAAGGTATAAAAGTTAGATATGTTAATCCAGCATATACATCTCAAAAATGTAGTAAGTGTGGGTATATAGATAAAGAAAATAGACCTACTCAGGAAAAATTTAAATGTATTAAATGTGGTTTTGAGCTTAATGCGGATCATAATGCAGCTATTAATATTTCAAGATTAGAAGAATAATATTTATATAATTTTTAAATAATAATGGTTCTATAGGCGATTTAGCGTCTAAAGGTTGAGGGATAAGACAAAATGGTTAAGGTTTCGACCAACTAACTACTTATCCACTCGATAAACGGTAAAAACTCATACTAATATTCTTTATAGATAACGTGGTATGACATTCCAAGAATTATATAAATTGTCGACCTTAGATAATGTAAAATACCTAGGAGATAGACAAAATGAGATATTGCAATAGTTGGATCTGTTTTTTATCAAGAAGGACTATTTTTTACTTTGGAAAATATATGTTTATTTGTAGGTAGACAAATAGTATATCTGTATATGTTGCAATTGCTAGGTTTAATATATAACGTATTTGATTAGAACCATATTGGAATGTAAAAGACGTTTCTTATGCAGCATACAATGGAATATTAGATATTTGATTAGAACCATATTGGAATGTAAAAATATAAAGCTTTCATGGATTTCCCACTTGTCATAAATTTGATTAGAACCATATTGGAATGTAAAAATAAAGCAATCTTTAGCAGCTTGTGTAAATCCTTCTGCATTTGATTAGAACCATATTGGAATGTAAAATAAGGTAAAACTTTGGAAACGTGTTAAAACTAAAACAATTTGATTAGAACCATATTGGAATGTAAATTGTGATAAAGTTAAAATAATAGGTATAGCAAGCACAATTTGATTAGAACCATATTGGAATGTAAATGTATATCTGCTGTGCAGCTAGAAACGCAATTAATATGATTTGATTAGAACCATATTGGAATGTAAATGCAAGTGGACTTGGTGATATAACAATAGATGAAGGTATTTGATTAGAACCATACTGGAATGTAAATTATGTATTGCATATTGTTGACCAAGGTCCTATTGAATCTGACTAGAACTATTTTATGACAATTATGCAAATTAATATTTTTTAGCCAAGAAAACCAACATACGAAAGTTTTCTTGGCTATTATTTTAAATACTATTCCCTAGACTGCATTTGTTCTATTAATGACTGTTGTCTATATTTTCTAATTGACCAAGTTGCCAAAACAAACTCTAAGATAAATAGAACTAATACGAATAATCCCATATCAAATATAGGGAACTGATAAGGAAGTACTCTACCTGCAAAAGCTGCAGTACTTACTTTTCTACATGCGACTATAGAAATAGGAGTACCAACAATCACTGTAACAGTTGTTGCAGCAAACAAGTAACATAGACCTTCAGTTACATACATTTTGTAAAGTTGTTTTTCAGTTAAACCTATAGAACGTAAAATACTATTTTCTACCTTCCTAGATATTTGATTAGATAAAGTTGTATTAATTAGATTAATAACACCAAATAAGAAAATTAACCAAGATAAAATTTGTAACCCACCAAATGAAATCTCATTAACCATTTTCTCATATTCAACTTGTTCCTTAAACTTATCCAAAGATAAATTATTACTTTCTGCAACAATATTATCGAGTGCTTTTTCTACAGATTTTTCTTTTTCAGGGTCTATTACAACACTCCAAGAATAATTATAATTATCTATATTTGGAAATGCTTTATCAAAAATTGATTTTGGAGCAAAGAATTGAGTTGAGTCAGTAGCCAACTTATCATGTCCATTTGTTACTTTAAGATGATCATAAAGACCTGAAACTGTTACTGTAATAGATTTTTTATCTAAAATTAAATTCACTTTAGAACCTACCTTTATTTCTGGAAAGTGATTAGATATAAGCTTAGCTACTAAAATACTATTAGAATCAGTAGGCATTTTCCCTTCTATAAGATAGTCTTGTATTTCAGAAAATTTTTCATCAGTGATAATATCACACATTCCAGCGATACCAGAGGAAGTTTTAGAACTTGTAATCCTAGCAAAAACAGCTTGTCGATCTTTAATAACATTTGTAACTCCATCAATAGATAATATTTTTTTCTTTAAATTATCATTCAAAGGATTACCTGATGAGAAAATCTCTTGTCCTTTTCTATTTACTTTATAATTCATTAATTGTATCTCTTATATCCGTATTACATATACGTTTTATAGGATAATAAACAGCCAAAACAGAAGCTCCTACTACAAATAAGAAAATAAACACAAGTGAAGTTACAGGTAGCGTCCACTTAGCATAAGCAAAATGAGAAGAAATCAAAAAATCGTAAATAAACTTACTAATAGGCAACCCTATAACGCATCCAAGAACACATCCACACAACGAATATGTAAACGCTTCAGATGAAATCATTCTAACTATCTGCTTATTGCTAACACCTATTGCACGCATAGAGCCGTACTGCTTCATTCTTGCACTTACACTCATCGAAATACTATTCATAATATTTAGCACAGAAACAATAATAATAACTGCCAAGAATCCGTAGATAAATAGCTTAAAGGCAAGGAAAGTCGCTGATGTATCTTGATCTCTCATATCATTAAAAACATATCTATTATTTAAAAGATTTTCTATTGATATAACATCCTGTCCAGAAAATTCTCTTGAAGTTTTAATCATAACCAAAGAATAATCTGACATGCCTGTGATATTTTCAAAAGTTTTATCAGATGTGATAAATGTAACTTTTCCGTCTGAAGCTCCATCTTGAGAAAATGGATTAAGCTTTAACCTACCAGCTATCTCAAAATCTTTACCGTCAAGATATACCTTATCTCCAATATTTACGTTATTTTTATCATCTGATATTACAAGGACATAGTTGCCATTTGTAAACATTTTAGATAAATCACTGCCTTTTTCTAGTAAATCGTCTTTTTCAAGACATTCTAGGTCAAAATCACCGTATGAAATTAAATCAACTTTATCATCTACATCGAGATTTTCACCTAAATTTGTAGGAACATCAAACACACTCCTACGAGCAAATACCTTTTCAACGCCGTTTATCTTTTCTAATTTTGAGATAAGATTTCTATCTACTGAATTAGTTCCATCTTCACTTGAAATAGATAAATTATATGAATTTGAGAACTGTGGAACTAAATGTTCTACAAAATCTATTAAAACAGAAAATGATAAGAATAAAATAATGCTCAATGCAAAAGATCCAGACATAAGCCACATATTTTTCTTTCCAGATGTAGCATGATTAACACCTAAAGCTGTTTCGATTTTTAAGAAACCACTATTAATAGATTTAGGTTTGTTTTCTAAATTGGATGAATTTGTATTAACAGCGGTAATAGGTGAGATTTTAGATGCTTTTTTAGCAGGTGAGTTTGAAGAAATCAACACCGTTACAAGCCCTAAAACAACTCCACTTATTATCCCAATATAGCTAATTTTAAACATTGGTATTGTAGAAAACTCAAAACCTACAAAGTATTTCAATATCCCACATAGTACCCAAGTACACAATATCCCAAGTACTAAACCTATTGGAATACCTACCTTACACCAGTTTAAAGCTTCTAATCTTACAAATGTTTTTATCTGCTTTTTACTCATTCCTATGCAGCTCATCATTCCAAAGAACTTTATTCTTCTCACAACTGTACTATTTATACTGCTTGAAATCATAAGTATACTAGCTAAAGAAACTAATATGAATAGGAAAATAGCTACAGAGAATAGATTTTGAACAGTTGAGCTATTTTGCAATAGATAATCCATACTAAAATCGGCATGAGTAGAAGCGAGATTTTCATATTCCATTCTTACACCCATTTCAGCCATACTAAAAATAGCTGTAACCAAGAAAACAGAGCAGGTAATACACATTATTGTAAGTCTGTTTTCTCTTTTGTGAATTTTAGAAGATATAGGTATTAAACTAAGATAACTTTTCATAATTAATACCTCCCAAAATCTGTAAGAACACCGTCAGATACTTCAATTATTCTATTTGCAGCTTGTGCAATTCCATTACTGTGGGTAATCATAATAATTGTCTGTTTGTATTTTTTAGCAGCATTTTTTAATAAAGTAATAACTTCGCTGCTGTTTTTAGAGTCCAAGTTTCCAGTTGGCTCATCAGCGAGTATTAAAGCAGGTCTAGTTATTAAAGCCCTCCCAATAGCAACTCTCTGTTGTTGCCCACCAGATAACTGACTAGGAAGATGATTTCTTCTCTCGGTCAAATTTAACACAGAAAGTATTTCCTCAAGGTAGTCCATATCTGGCTTTTTATAGTCCAATAAAATAGGGAAGATTATATTCTGTTCTACAGTTAGCTCTGGAATCAAATTGAAATTTTGGAAAACAAAACCTATATTTCTTCTTCTAAAAACAGTTAGCTTTTCATTATCCATATTAAATATATCGTTTCCATCTATAAAGACTTTTCCAGATGTAGGAGTATCTATTCCACCAAGTATATTTAAAAGAGTACTTTTACCAGATCCAGACTCTCCAACTATTGCGACAAACTCTCCCTTAGAAACAGAGAATGTAGCATCTTTTAAAGCTTCTACTTTTGTATCTCCAGCACCATAAGTTTTAGAGATTGATTTAACTTCTAATAAATCCATATTTATCAACACCTCTCTTTATTTGATACTGAAAGTTTAACATCTAAACATTACTCAGATATTACTTAAATCCTACAATTTTGTAGGAATTGAAAAATTAATAGTGAATTTAGTGTAGTGACCTAAGCTACTATCAACCTCAATAGTCCCATTATGTTCTTCAATTATAGATTTTGCAAGGGGTAGACCAAGTCCTATGCCTTGAGTATCCTTAGAAAATCTACTTCTATAAAATCTCTTAAATATGTGATGTAAATCTTCTGGGTGAATTCCACTTCCATTGTCCTTTATAATAATTTGTATTATAGTTGGTAATTTTCTCCATTCAACATTGATACTGTTTTCGGATTTTGTATGGTCAAAGGAATTTTTTATAATATTTTCCAACGCTTCAATTATCCAAGACTTATCACATAAGATTTCCATATCATCTCCGGTAAATGTTAGGTATTTATTCTCTGATTTAGCTCTATATGAGAAGTCATTTTCTATGGAGTACATTATATCAGAAAGATTTTCAGAGTTTTTTTCAAAGGATAGTGTACCAGCATCAAGTTTAGTTATTTTAAGCAAGTTTTGTACTAGGTTTTCTATTCTGTCTAATTCTTTTTCTGATAGATTTGAAAACTCTTGAATTGTATCAAGTCCATCTGCTTCACCTTGAATTATTCCATTATAAATATTTAAACTAGCAATAGGGGTTTTTAGCTGATGAGATATATCAGAAATTGTATTCTTCAAAAATACTTTGGACTTTTCTTCATTTTTAACATTTGCATTTAATATTGATACTATTGAATTTATCTCATGAAATAATTTGTATATGCTGCCTTCATAATTGCAATCTATTCTAGCATCTTGGTTTCCATTTATATAAGATTGAATCTGTTTGCTTGCATTATTTATAATTTTATTCTGTTTTACAAAATATTTATAAATGAGATATATCATAAGTAAGCCCATAACCAAATAATCAGCCATTATAAATAGATAAGTATTTGATTTAATGCTAAATAATATAAAAAGAGCAGTTACATTAAATACAATTAGAGTGAAAATAAGTTTTTTAAAAAGAGAAAGCACATCTCTGTCTGATAATATATTCATCATATTTTGTTTCTTATCCATAATTTAATCACCTACATTCCATTTATATCCCATTCTTCTTATGGTTACGATATTTGTAGGATTTGAAGGATCATCCTCAATCTTTTTTCTAAGCCTTCTTATATAAACTGTAAGAGTACTATTGTCTATATAATCGTTGTTTGAATCCCAAAGTTTACCAAGTATTTGCTCTTGAGATAGGATAATATTTGGATTTTCCATAAACAAGCAAAGTAATTTATATTCTCCAGAAGTCAAATTTAAAGTTTCTCCGTTTTTTGTAACATCTCCATTTAATAAATTTACAGAAATTCCATTTGAATTAAGTACGGTATTTTTCTGATTGAAGTCATTGCTCCTACGTAGTATAGCATTTACTTTTGATAGGAAAACTGCTAATTTAAAGGGTTTTGTAATGTAATCGTCGGCACCCATATCAAGTCCCATTATTATATCTGTTTCTTCATCAGCAGCTGTTAAAAAAATTATCGGTATTTTTGAATTAAGTCGTATTTTTTCACATAACTGATATCCAGAACCGTCTGGAAGAGAAACATCAAGAATTGCTAAGTCGTATTTATTGTTTTGCCATAATTTTTCAGCTTCATCTATAGTTCTAGCATTGTCAACTTCATATCCTTGTTTTTTAAGCGCAAAGGATAATCCACTAATAAGGCTTAAATCATCTTCAACAAAGAAAATTTTACTCATAAAAATTCCTCCTAAATATTTATTAATGATTTTATTATATACTTGAAAAAATTATTAAACAATAAAGCAGATTAAAAAGAAGGGTTTTCTATAAATCTATAGAAAATTAACAATAAGGTGGTGATATTCATGAAAAAATATGACTTTATTCTTATGGATGTAAGTGGATAAAGAAGATTCTGGATAACTAGAATAGCAATATAACTATAAAGATACAATGTGAGGAAGATTTATGAATAAAAATAATGAATTTAAAGAAAATGGTTTAGCAGATGAAGCTAAAAAAGGAAAAAGACTATTTATAATAGCGATAATTTGCTTTTTAATAGCATTTGGATTTATACTTTGGGCTGCAATAGTTCAAGACAAGAATGTAAAAAATAGCGATATAATTGGGATTGTTGGATTTTTAGGATTTGGTGTAGCTTCTGTAATTGTAATGATAAAAGCATTTCCTCTAATTCTATTGTATGAAAGCGATAGAGTATGGAATGAATACGAGCAAAAGGAATTATATAAAATAAGCTTTGTAAATAGAAATACATTAGAAGAAAAATTAATAAATAAAAAATTTAAGCCGTATAACGGATACTATAAAAGAAAGAAGTTTAGCTTTTTAAATGACTCTATTACATATTATTTTAGATTTGTAGATACAAAAACAGTAAGTGGATGTGCAAAACGAGAGGTAAATGCATTTAAAAAAATTCATAAAAAAGAAAGAACAAGCTGTCTTTGTTTATTTGCATGTTTAGATGGATTAACTGACAGAGATTTACAAGATCTCAAGGATATTGGTAAAAAGTATATCGTACATGAAAATGTTCTAAATCCTCATCTGCGGGAAAATTATATAGTTGTCGCAGTAGATAAAACTACGGGAGAAGGGTATTTCATGGATATAGGAAAGAAACATAGGATATCTATATATCATCATGGATGCAAAATGATTAAAAAAATTTTATAAAACTTTAAAATATGGAAATACTGTTGCATTAATAATTAATATTTTGCAGCAGTATTTTTTTATTTTGTTATAATTTGGTTATTTTTTATTGATACTATCTAATCAAATAAAAGATATAAAATTTTGAAAGGATGGTATATATGAAAGAATTAATATTAGAAACAAAAAACTTATCAAAAGAATATAAAAATCAAAAAGCGGTAGACAACGTTTCGCTAAACATAGAAAGAAATACAATATACGGTTTATTAGGACCAAATGGAGCAGGAAAGTCTACAATTTTAAAAATGATTGTTGGTTTATTAAAGCCTACAGATGGAGAAATAATTTTTAATGGAAATATATTGGAAAGAAAAGATTTAAAATATATAGGTTCATTAATAGAGTCGCCAGCACTTTATGGGAATTTAACAGCAGAAGAAAATCTTACGGTATATACAAAATTACTCGGTATACCTAAAACTAGAATAAAAGAAGTTTTAGATATTGTAGATTTGAAAAATACAGGTAAAAAAAGAGCTTCTCAGTTTTCGATGGGAATGAAGCAGCGATTAGGGATAGCAATAGCTCTTTTAAATAATCCAAAATTATTAATCTTAGATGAACCAACAAATGGCTTGGATCCATTTGGAATACAGGAACTTAGAAATCTTATATCTTCTTTTCCTAAAAAGGGGATAACAGTTATATTATCAAGTCATATACTTTCTGAAGTATCTCAAGTTGTGGATAAAATAGCAATAATAAACGAAGGAAAGTTACTTTTTGAAGGAATGCCAGATAAGGATGAGAATTTAGAAGAGTTCTTCACAAATACAATAGTAAAAAATAAAAATATGTAAATAAAGGAGATTTATTATGAATAGAATAGAAGCAGAACTATTAAAGTATAAAAAAACTATGATGTCAAAACTAATATTGATTATACCTATATTTTTCGCAGTTTTTTCCATGGTAGTGCAAATAATAATTTCTGAAAATCCAGGAATTAAATTAGATATGGCTTCAAAAGAGAGTTGGAAGATGTTTTTGACATTATCATTTAACTTTTGGTCTTTTATATTTATTCCTATGATATCAGCTCTTTTGGCAGGATTGGTTGCAAATCAAGAAAAGAAAGTAGGAAATTACAGAGCACTTTGTTGTCATGAGATTAGACCTTTAAAAATTTGGTTCTATAAGATAATGGGGATGGTAGTGTATATGCTAATTGCAACAATAATATTTATAGCAGTAGAAGTAGTAGCAGGTTCAATAAGTGCTGTAGGAAATATATCGTTTATAAAAATATTAGTAGCTGCAATAGCTTGTTTTTTAGTATCAATATCAATTTTATCAATACAATTATTCTTTGCTACAAATTTTGGAATGATTATAAATTTAGCTGTGGGATTTGTTGGAATGTTAAGTGGTGTATTAATGGCTCCTGAAAAGTATTGGATACTTAATCCTTACTCATGGGCAACTAGACTGATGTGTCCATTGATAGGAGTTCATCCAAATGGGATAGTATTAAATCAAGGAGATCCGTTATTGAATGGTGATGTAGTTGGAATAGGGATTATCCTTTCTATGATAAGTTTTTCTATACTATTATTTATAACTGGAAAATTATTTGAGAAAAAGGAATTTAGATAAGGTACAAAAGGAGAGAAAAAATGATTAGTTTTTTAGAGGTTGAATGGTTAAAAACAAAAAGAAGTTTGATAAGGTGGATTGTATTTTTATCTCCAATAATTATCTCTGGATGTGCAGTATCATATCTAATATACAGAAAAGATATTTCAAACTATACTATCTATCAAAGTTTCTTTTCTATATGGTCTGCATGTATAATTCCGATTGGAGTAGGGATTATCACTGGATACCTAATATACGAAGAAAATTTATCTAATAGTTTTAATATAATACTTAGCAATGGGATAAATAGAAAAAAATTTTACTTGGCGAAATTTTTATTTTCAATTATTGCACAGGCTGTGTGTACATTTTTAGCTGTAATTATACTATGCTTGGGAATGAATGTATTAAATTCTAATAATTTAGATATAGCTTTATTTTTAAAAGCAAGTCTATTCAGCATTATAGGAACTCTGCCAATTATGGCAATACATTTAATAATAAGCTTTATATTTGGGATGGGAGCATCTATTGGAGCTGGAATATGTGGCTTTTTAGTAGCAACTTTAATTGGAACAACAGCTATAGGAGATAATATTTGGATGTTTGTACCCTGGTCTTATCCTGTAAAAATGAGTATGATTCCTTATATATTACAAATGAATAATACGGAACTATTAGCACAAATACAGAGTCAAATAAATTTATTATTTTTATTGAGTATAATTTTAAGTGCAATATTCTTAATAGTCGGTGTTATTTGGTATAATAATTGTGAAATAAGAGATAATCGAGGTGACTAAATTGAGTACAATTTTAATTATAGATGATGAAAAAGATTTAGTTAAATTATTGGAAAAAAAGATAAAAGAAAATGGTCATGAAGTACTTGTAGCATTTGATGGAGAAGAAGGTATAGAAAAATCAAAGTTAAATCCAGATTTAATCCTTTTAGATATAATGATGCCAAAGATAGACGGATTTGAGGTGTGTCAGAAAATAAGAGATAATGTTGTTTGCCCAATTATATTTTTGAGTGCAAGACAAAGCGAAACAGATAAGATAAGGGGATTTAATCTAGGTGGAGATGATTATATTACAAAACCATTTGGACTTAGAGAACTATTAGCAAAAATAGAGGCAAATTTAAGAAGAGAAAAAAGATCTCAATATTTGAATGAAGAAAATAAAAGAAGGAAGCTATACTTTGGGAATTTATCTTTAGATATAAAAGATAGAGTGGTTGAAGTTTGTGGTAAAGATATTCCTCTTACAAAGACAGAGTATGAAATTGTAGAGCTATTGGCATTAAATGCGGGACAAGTATTCACAAAAGAGCAGATTTATGAAAAAGTTTGGGGTTATGATAAGGACGGAGATAATACAACAGTTGTTGAGATGATAAAAAAGATAAGAAGAAAATTCTCTACAATAGATGATACAGAGCAGTATATATCTACAGTATGGGGAATAGGATATAAATGGAATAAAAGGTGAAAAATATGATAAATAGTGCATTAGATAATTCAACAAAAAAGAGAAAATCATTAGCAGCTACATTTAGACGCTCATTTGTACTTATAGTAGTGTTTAGCTTAATTTCAACAATAATCACATATCTGTTATCTATGTTATTGTTTAATTTTGCTCTTAATTCAGAAAAAATAAATCCAGCTAACTATTATGAAAATAAGATTCCAGTCATTGAGAAATATGTAGAGTCTAATGGAATAGATGTTTTAAAAAGGGATAGCGAAACGGAATTAAAGAATATTGTAAAAGGATATGATTTTTTCTATCAAGTTGTAGATATAAATAATAAAGAAAAATATACAAATTTTGATAAGAAAGTATTCAATGATAAGAGTGAATTTCAGAAATCAATTAATAAGACAATTTCAAAAAATAATTATTATGTAAATAGTATTCCTATATTTGATAAGGAAGGAAAATTAGAGGGTGCTGTTTTGATAATGTATAAAATCAGCTTGATTGCAGCTAATAGCAATAAAATTATCCTAAGATTTATTAGTATATTTATAATATTAGTTCCATTTTTATACATTATTTTATTCACTATTATCCTATCTAAAAGAATTGCTAAGAAAATTTCAAGGCCAATAAATATTTTGGTCGATGGGACAAATAAGATAAAAGAAAAGAATCTAGATTTTGATCTTGATTACGACGAAGATGATGAGCTTGGAGATTTGTGTAAGGCATTTTCGGATATGAAGGATGAGTTAAAGGATTCTTTATCAAAGCAATGGCAACTTGAACAGGATAGAGTAGAAATGGTATCTTCATTGGCTCATGATTTAAAATCTCCACTGTCTATTATAAAAATTTATTTTGAAGCGATATTGGATGATAACAATATAAACGATGATACAAAAGAGTATATTGAGGTTATAGAAAAAAATATAGATAAGAGTATATCTCTAGTCCAGCAAATGCAGTACACTTCGGAAATAGATAATTCCAAATTAGAGATAAAAGAATTAGAAATTAATATAAGAGAATTTTTGGAAGAAAAAATAGAGGAATATAAATTGAAAGCAAATCAAAAGAAGGCGAGTGTTAGTTTGTGTGTAAGTACGGATGTACCAGAAGTAATTAATGTAGATGTAGAAAAGCTTGAGAGAATATTGGATAATGTAGTATCAAATAGTATTCAATATATAGATTTTGGTGGAAAAGTAGAAGTAAGTGCTCGTTTTGAAAATGATAAAATTATTTATTCTGTAATTGATGATGGAGTAGGATTTGATAAGGAAGATATAGATAAAGCTTTTGATAAATTTTATCGTGGTGACAAAGCTAGACAAGGTGTACACTCTGGACTAGGGTTATATATTTCAAAACAGTTATGCGAGATTTTAGGTGGAGAAATAAAAATATTTAATGTAGAAAAAGGAAGCAAAATAGAATTTTCTCATAAAATATAAGATTTTATTTTAAAAATGTATTGTAAAAAAATTTGTTATATCTGAAGAAATTAACTATAATAGTAACGGGAGAAAATTTGGTTAGGAGGGATATAATGGATTTAAAAAATACAGAAGGATTAGAAACTAAGGAAGCCACCACAGTAGCACAATCTAAAGAAAATAAAAATCTAATGACGGAGGGAAGTATTCTTAAAACGATACTAGTATTTTCAATTCCGTTGATACTTGGAAATCTGCTTCAGCAGATGTACAACACAGTCGATTCTATAATCGTTGGTAACTATGTAGGAAAGAATGCACTAGCAGCAGTAGGATCGAGTTCGCCTTTGATATTCTTGTTAATTGCATTTGGACAAGGTATATCAGTAGGTTCAGGGGTAATAGTTTCTCAAGCTATAGGTGCAAATAATAAAAAAGATATTCAGTTATCAGTTCATACATCTTTAGCGATATCAGTTATTTTAGGTGTTATATTATCTATTTTAGGATTTATTTTCACACCACAGTTATTAAAAATGATGAATACTCCAGCAGAAGTTATGGTAGAGTCAGTAAAATATTTGAGATTGTATTCAATAGGACTTGTATTTAATATTATTTACAATATGGAAGCTGGTATTTTAAATTCAGTAGGTAATTCAAAGCGTTCATTATTATACTTAGGAATAGCTTCATCAATAAATATCGTATTAGATTTAATTTTTATAAGAGGTTTAGGTTGGGGAGTAGAAGGAGCTGCAATAGCTACAAATATCAGCCAGGCAATAGCTTTTATAATAACATTAGTATATTTAATGAGAGTAAATGCAAACTATAAGGTAACTCTTTCAAAAATAAAAATGCACAAAAGTGTTGCAAAAAGACTGATAAAAGTAGGACTTCCAACAGGGATACAAAATATGATGATATCACTTTCAAATGTGTTAATTCAGTCTAGTATAAATGTGTTTGGACCTATTGCAATGGCGGGATTTAGTGCATATTTAAAAATAGATGGATTCAATATATTGCCTGTTTTAAGTTTCAGTATGGCAAGTACTACATTTACAGGTCAAAACTACGGTGCAGGAAAAATGGATCGTGTAAAAAAAGGAATGTGGCTCACATTAGTAATGTCGATAATTTATACTATATTAACGGGTGTATTATTGTTGGAGTTTGATAATCAAGTTATACGGTTATTCTCACAAGAAAAGGATGTAATAGAAGCAGGAGTAAGAGCTATGAAATATTTCTGCCCATTCTATATGTTCTTAGGAATACTACATTCACTAGCAGGAACAGTAAGAGGTTTAGGAAAAACTGTTCCGCCGATGATAATTATATTTATATCATTATGTCTGTTTAGGGTTATTTGTATATTATATGTAATACCAATGACTAGTATAGATTATGTATATGTACTTTATCCAATATCTTGGTTAATAGGTGCTATATTAATGGTAGCTTACTTTATAAAATCAAAACCATTTAGGAAGAAAAACACAATATAAATTTGCTACTAAAAAAGAGTGAATAAATCAAAATTTATACGTTAATAACTCTCGGGGATTGAAGTCATAGACAAACTCCTCTCCAGGCAATCAAGTTGCATTGTCGAGTTCGTTTTGTCTATGGCCTTCAATCTACCAAGTTAGCTATTATCCCTATAAATTTTGATTTTATCCACTTTTTTAGTTAGTAAATTTTAATTTATTATTGATTTTAAGTATTTTTTAAGTATCTTACTCAAATAATCTTTTCCTACAGAAACATCTCCACTGTTAAGCACTTCAAGGAAAGCCGGATCTTCTATTAGCATCTCACTTATAAATCCTAACAGTTTCCTATTCATATTAAGGTGTTCATCATCAGGAAGAAGCATCGTAATTATACAACTAATCCCTTTAAAATACTCATTTTCAAAAGTTTCACTATCAGAAATACAAACCGACATTCTAATATGTTTAGTACCAGATGTTTTTGTGTGGAATAGAGCAAAGCCCATTTCAGGGAATACCTGAGTAGCTATTTTTTCTCTAGCAACTATATCTGATAGTATTATTTCTGAATTATCATCAGAGTCAATTAATTTATCTCTTAAAACATCTAAATATTTCTCAAAATTTATATCTCTATAAATAGATATTATATTGAAGTTTTCTAAAATCATCTTCATTTGCGCAGTTAGGTTGTGAATTAAATCTAATTGATTGTAAAAGTCTAACCTATCTTCTGATTTATCAGGAGTGATTTCATATCTTCTTATATTTGCATCTATATTTTTTATATCTGAATCAGTTATCAATGGATTTATGAAAATAATATCGGCTCCATCAGGGACTTCCATATTTATATTTGATACAAAGAAATCTGTTTTTCTTATTGTATTTGAATCAAGATCTCCCTTTCCGTATGTTTCTATTGATATTCTATTTCCAAATACTTTTTCTAACTTTGTTTTTATAAATCTTGAAATACCTATACCACTTGCACAAACTACACCGACATAAACAGTTCTTTTAGATAGATTATTCTGTTCAAGTCTTACAACTGCAGCTCCAAAGTGAACAGCCAAGAATCCTGTTTCAGATTCTGGAACTTTTAAATTTAATTTTTCTTCTAGCATAGCGGTTACTTTTTTACATTTTTTAAATATGTCTGGATAGTCGCTTTTAATTTGGTCTAGTAGAGGGTTTCTTATAGCTAAACCATTTGTCAATCTAACTAATGTTGGCTGCATATGTGCTATAAGTCCGTCTATAAACGCGTCATCTTGCTCAAGAATGTATGAAATATCTGGATCGTATGCCTCAATCATTTCATAAACAAGAGAAATTAGAGTATTATTTCTTTTAGAGTTTTTAGAATTAGAAGTATTTTGCATTTTAGATGCTCTAATATGAAGGCATATATATGTAACCTCTATTTCTGGTATTTCTATGTCAAATTCTTTTTCAAGAGAAGATGCGATTATTACAGCAAGAGAGTAATCTCTATCGTGCTCGATATCTTCATCTAGTCTACTATCTGGCTCAATTATCTCATTGTGCATTATTCTATTGATTGCAATAGTTATGTGAATTACAAGCCCAGCATAAGAGCTGTCTGTAAGGTTTGCAATCTGTTCATTGTTTAAATTTATTAAGCAAGAGATAACCCTCTTCATAATATCTGTGTCGAGCAAACTATATATATTTTTGCTGCTCTTGTTTTCTATTAATTTGATTAAATTGCTCTCTCTCATGCTGTTTTTATCATTTTGAGTTAGTTTGTATGATGATGTGTACTCATCTATGAAAGCGGTTAATGCTTTTCTATACGCTTTTTCTTTACCTTCAAGGTAAATTCCAAATCCTTGTTTTCTAACTAACGATAACTTAAACTTATCAAACCACTTTGCAACCTCATCAAGGTCATTGCTGACAGTTGCCTCACTTACACCTAACATATTTGCATAGTAGAATAGTTTTTGTGACTCGCTTTCTTTTAATAATTCTAGTATTAGTTTTTTAATACGTTCATCCTTGTTTGAAACGTCTAAAGTATCATCAGCCATAAGTAGGGCAGTTAATTTTTCTTTGTCAGACTTATCACCTTCAATCCAAACACCAGTGCCAGCTTTAGATTGGAATGATAAATTGTATTTTTTTAACGATGATTCTATATATTCAAGCTCCCTTTGTACAGTTCTCTTGCTGACACCAACTGAATCGGCGAGATATTTAACTGAAACGGGAGAGTCTTGCATTAGTAGATTTAAGGTAATTTGTCCAAGTCTTGGAGAAAAATCAGAAATCATAAGCAATCAATCCTTTCTTTTAAATATTGTAAATTATTTATTTGTTATAATAAAAATTAGGCTTACTTTTATTTAGTCATTGTTTTTAATTTTTTCTATTATAGCTTTATACATATTTGAATCCATGAAATTTTCAACTTCTATTATTGTAGCATATTCGTTGTAATCCCTAGCTTTTGTAGATATTATCTTTTGGCATATTAGTAAATCTGCATCTTCTGGAATTTCATCAACAGGAGATGATGAAACAGAGATACCACCTAATCCGTTTTCAATCAGTATCTTTTTAAACATAGATGCAGCCATTACACTAGATCCTATTCCCGCATCGCATACAAAGACTATATCTTCAACATATCCAAAATCTGGCAAATTAAATAGTGGCTCACTAGTAGTTTCAATACGTTCAGATGTATTATCATCAGATTCTATTTCTTTGGATTTATGTGCATCAAATTCTAATATTAAGCAAGCTGATATGCAACTAACTACAGCAGAAGTAGCTATTCCAAGTAAGATTGCAAGCCAATCAGAAGGCGAACACATCAAGAAAATAGTAATTATTGATCCTGGAGAAATAGCTCCTCTTGCACCTACATGAAGTAGGTAAAATACCAAGTTTCCAGATATTGCCCCTAAAATCAAGGCTATTAGTAGCTTTAAGTTTGACAATATTATAGGGAAGTAGATTTCATGTATTCCACCTATTGCTTGTACTGTCATACAAGACGCAAAGTATTTTCTTCTATCCTTATTTAAAATATAAAGGGCTAAAAGAATTCCAAGACCAGGGCCAGGATTTGTTTCTAATAAGAAGAATACAGATTTTCCAAACTTAGTAGCATTTTCAACACCTGCAGGTATTAGGAACCCATGATTTATACTATTATTTAATGAAAAAACTTTAAGTGTTTCTATAATCGAAGTTGTTATAGGAAGTGTTTTTACATCAGTTAAATATTCAATTAAATTTGCAAAAAACAAATCTATATATGAAAAAATAGGTGCGAACACAAAATATGTAAGCGAAACTGTTATAACACCAACAGCACCGAAAAATATATTCTTGCTTATCATTTCAAAGCCAGTAAACTTATCAAATTTAATCTTTTCTTTTAAAAATCTACATAAGACTCCACACAATGTCCCCATAAATATAGATGCGATAAAAGACGTATATGCAGAAAAAATAGATATAGAAAGTCCGCACACAGCTCCAGTAAATGCACCTGAATCACCACCGATTTTTTTACCTGAATAGTAGGCTAAAATAGTAGGAAGTAGATAACTATAACAAGACTGGCTTACTAGTGCCATTTTTTCATTTGGAAAGAGTCCAGAGTTTGAAAAGGCTAGCGAAATAAATCCAAGCATTATAAACAATGGAAGATTTGCAGCGATTATACTACTATAAAATTTAACTCCCTTAGAGAGAAGTCTTTTTAAATTATTACTCTCGTTCAATAAATTCACATCCTTTAGCTTTAATTTATAAATCTATTAAGTTTAATCAATTATCTTTCTTCTATAATTATACCAATAAAAGTAATTTACTTGCTTAAAAGTATATCATTAAATTTGGCACTTATCCATAGTGCCAAATAAGGACTTTGTTTGAATTGAAAATGTTATCCTCGTGGAATTATAATATAGACATAGAGATAAGGGAAACAAAAAAATAAAATAAAAAATAAAGAAAACGGAAACTTAGACTAAATATAAAATTAATGGAGGAAATAAAAATGTTATTTGGATTTGGAAAAAAGAAAAAAGCAGAGCAGGAAGCTAAAGATATAAAAAAAGAAGTTGTTGAAAAGAAACCATTATTAATGAAGGAAAACATAGTGCTAAACTGTGAAAGAATGGAAAAAAACGACACGATAAGAAAAGTTGGTCAGATACTTGTAGATTCTGGATATGTCAAAGAAGACTACATAGAAGGGATGATAGCAAGAGAGCTTACTTTCTCAACTAATATGGGGAACTGTATAGCACTTCCTCATGGAACAAACAATGTTAAGAAAGAAGTTTTAGCATCTGGGATAGCAGTTCTTACATTCCCAGAAGGAACAGACTGGGGTGGAGAAGATGTTAAGTTAGTAATTGGTATAGCTGGTGTTGGAGATGAACACTTAGAGATACTAGCAAATATAGCTACTAAATTAGTAAGCATGGAAGAAGTTGACAAATTAGTTAACGGAAACAGTGTGGATCTAATATACGATACATTTATGAAGGAGGACTAATCGATGATAGTTACAGTTACAATGAATCCAGCGATAGATAAAACTGTCGACATTGGAAAATTTGAACATGGTGGGCTTAATAGAATAAAAAATGTTGAAATCGATGCTGGTGGAAAAGGAATAAATGTTTCAAAAACAATAAAAGAGCTTGGTGGAGAAACAATAGCAACAGGGTTTATAGGTGGTACTACAGGTCAGTTAATAGAAAACGTACTTAATGAAATGGGTATAAAAAACGACTTTGTAAAAATAGAAAGCCCAACTAGAACAAATACAAAACTAGTTGAAGAAGGTGGAATAGTTACAGAGTTAAATGAGCCTGGACCAGTTATAACAGACGAGGCTATGAAAGAGCTTTTAACTAAGTTAGAAGGATATGCATCTGAAGAAACTTTATTCGTACTTGCGGGAAGTGTTCCAGCTAGTGTTGATAAAGGAATATATGGAAAAATAGCAGATGCAGTTCACAAAAAAGGTGCAAAAGCGTTTATAGACGCTGATGGAGAATTATTTGTAAAATCTCTGGATTCTAAACCAGATTATATAAAACCTAATAATGTAGAACTTGCAGAATTCTTCGGTGTAGAAGGAGATATAACAGTTGAAGATACTGTAGGTATGGCTGAAAAGTTAATGGCTAGAGGAATTGAGCATATAGCTGTATCTATGGGAAAAGATGGTGCAGTATTTGTATCTAATGAAGAAAAATTCAAATGCAAGGGATTAAAGGTTAAAGCACATTCTACAGTAGGTGCTGGAGATGCAATGGTTGCAGCTATTTCTTATGGAGTAGAGAAGGGACTTTCTTATAGAGAAGCAGCAAAACTAGGTGTTGCAACTTCTACAGGTGCCGTTACTACTATAGGAACAAAACCACCTACAAGAGAAGTTGTAGATGAACTTTTAGTACAGGTTGAATGTGAAGAAATATAGCATATTAATAATAAAAAATTATAGATAGACAATTAGGAGGAATTTAAAAATGAAAACAAGAGCAGTACGTATGTATGGAAAAGAAGATTTAAGATTAGAAGAGTTTGAATTACCTAAAATAAAAGACGATGAAATATTAGTTAAAGTGATGAGTGACAGTATATGTATGTCTACATATAAATTAGTTGAACAGGGTAAAAAACATAAAAGAGCTCCTCAGAATATAGATACAAACCCGGTAATAGTTGGACATGAATTTGCAGGGGTTATAGTTGAAGTTGGTGAAAAATGGAAAGATCAGTTTAAACCAGGTCAGAAATTTGCTCAGCAGCCAGCATTAAACTACAAAGGAAGATTAGATTCTCCAGGATATTCTTATGAATTCTGTGGTGGAGCTTGTACTTACTGCATAATGCCACACGAAGTTATGGAACTTGGATGCCTTCTTAACTACGATGGAGATTCATTCTTTGAAGCATCATTAGGAGAACCAATGAGCTGTATAATAGGTGGATACCATGCAAATTACCACACAAATAAGAAAAACTACAACCACGCTATGGGTACAAAAGTAGACGGTAATATATTAATAATGGGTGGATGTGGTCCAATGGGACTTGGTGCAGTTAGCTACGGACTACAGTTTGAAAATAAACCTAAAAAAATAGTAGTTACTGATATAAGTGACGATAGAATAGCAAGAGCAAAATCAGTTATACCTGAGGAAAAAGGTGCAGAAAAAGGAATAGAATTAAAATATGTAAACACTGCTAAAATGGAAGATCCAATAAAAGAATTAATGGATTTAACTGATGGACATGGATTTGATGATGTATTCGTATATGTTCCAATAAAAGAAGTTGCAGAAATGGGAGATAAATTATTAGCATTTGACGGATGTATGAACTTCTTCGCTGGACCAACAAACAACCAGTTCAGTGCTGAAATAAACTTATACAACTGCCACTACACAAGTACTCATATATTAGGTACAACAGGTGGAAACAATGACGACCTTATAGAAGCTAATGACTTAGCAGCTAAAGGTTTAATAGAACCAGCAGTTATGGTTACTCATGTAGGTGGAATAGATAGTATAGCAGATGCTACTCTTAACTTACCAAACATACCAGGTGGTAAAAAACTTACTTATACTCAGATAGACATGCCTCTTACTGCAATAGATGATTTTGAAGAATTAGGAAAAACTGATCCACTATTTGCTAAACTTGATGCAAGTTGTAAAGCTCATAGAGGGTTATGGAATGCAGAAGCAGAAAAAATATTATTTGATCACTTTGGTGTAGAATATTAAGCCTCTATTCAAATTTTTATAAATAGACTGTGAGTTTTGTTGTTTTGTTCATAGTCAAAATTCTATCTAAATGATGCCGCTTCGAAAAAAGTTTTTGAGGCGGCATTTCTTGTTGATGAAAATAATATGAATTATGTTATACTTTATATTAAGTGGAATTATAATAATTTTTATTTTTTTTATTTTATAAGGAGAAGAAAAATGATAATAACAGTATCTTTTAATCCTGCTATTGACCAGACAATTGATGTCAAAAATTACGAGTATGCAGGAATGAACAGAATTGAGCATTTTGAAGTAGATGCGGGTGGAAAAGGAATTAACGTAGCTAAAAACTTAAAGATTTTAGGGGAGGAGCCCATAGCTCTCGGATTTATTGGAGGTAGAACTGGTCATACGTTTAAAGAGATGATTAGTAATCTACAGATAAGAAATGATTTTACTTATATCTATGGAGAAACTAGAATTAATACTAAAATTATAGAGGAAAATGGAAAGATAACTGAGTTTAATGCAGTTGGTCCAGAAATTTTACAAGATCGTATTAATGAGCTTATGATAAAAATAGATGGATACGCTACAGAAAATACATTATTTGTGATTTCTGGAAAGGTTCCTCCAGGAGTAGATGCAAATGTGTTTAAGAATATTATCAAATTAGCTCATAATAGAGGTTCTAAGGTGGCAGTAGACTCAGCAGGTGCATTATTTGCTAAAGCTGTTGAAGAAAAGCCAGAGATTATAAAAGTGAAGCTTAAAGACATAGAGAGAGTTTATAAAAAAGAAAATATGAACGACGAAGAAATAGTAGAAGTAGCAAAAAAATACATAAACGACGGAATAAAATATGCTGCTATATCTATGGGTGAAAGAGGAGCAATTTTTGCAAATAGAGATGAAGTTTTCAAATGCAACTTTGCAAAAGTTAAGACTCATTCCACAGTAGGTGCTAGTGATGCACTTTTAGCAGGACTAGTTTATGGTATAGAAAATAGATTAGAGTTTGAAAAAACTGCTAAATTAGCTACTGCTATGTCTGTTGGTGCTGTTATGACAATAGGTACAAAACCATCATCAAAAGAGATGATAGAAAAATTATATGGAGATATAAAAGTTACAAAATTTTAAATTTACTATTGACAGTGAAGTTTTTAGATGATAAAGTTTAATCATCAACTTAATATTATCATTAAATGATAGAGGCGCGGTACTTATCAGTACATAATAACTTAAGCAGGGCAGCTGTTATTATCGAAAGGAAATACCGCCGAAGTTCAGATTTTGCACCGAAATCTGTTCTGGGGTATCGTAGAATATGCGATACACTGTCACATCGAGTGGAGCGCTATCTTGGTTAAATAAAAGGACTTTCCTTTTTAGATTGTAAATACAGCCATAAATGCTATATTCTTTGTGATATATCATTTGTGGTTTTTTTATTGTTTTAAAAGGGGAGGATTTATAAATGAGAAATTCGAAAAAATTATTTAGAATCATGACGATGTGTCTTATGATTGTCATGATGATGTCAGTAACAGTATTTGCGGAAGGAGAAGCAACTGAGTATGTACCAAAATTATACTCTACAGTTTGGGCACTTGTTCCGCCAGTAGTTGCAATAACACTAGCACTTATAACAAAAGAAGTTTATAGTTCATTATTCGTAGGTATAGCAGTTGGTGGTATATTCTACGGAGGTGGAAATTTTGAAAGAACAATAACACATGTATTAAACGACGGACTTATAGGAGTTCTTTCAGATCCATACAATGTTGGTATATTAATATTCCTAGTTATATTAGGGGCTATGGTAAGTTTAATGAACAGAGCAGGTGGTTCTGCTGCATTTGGTAGATGGGCAGGACAGCATATAAAAACAAGAGTTGGTGCTCAGATAACTACTATAATATTAGGATGTTTAATATTCATAGATGACTACTTCAACTGTTTAACAGTAGGTAGTGTTATGAGACCTATAACAGATAAACACAATGTATCTAGAGCTAAATTAGCTTACTTAATAGATTCAACTGCCGCTCCAATATGTATAATCGCACCAATATCATCTTGGGCAGCTGCAGTAACTGGATTTGTTCCTGGTGAAGATGGTCTTTCAGTATTCGTTCAGGCGATACCATTTAACTTCTATGCATTATTTACAATATTAATGATGTTAGGTTTAGTTCTTTTAAAAGTGGACTATGGCCCAATGAAATTACACGAAGATAATGCTAAAAAAGGAGACATATTCACAACAGGAGCAAGACCATATGCTTACAATGAAGATGATGGTAAAAAAGAAAATACTAAAGGTCATGTTTTAGATCTTCTTATACCAATATTCTCTCTTATAGTATTCTGTGTAATCGGTATGATATACACAGGAGGATTCTTCTCAGGAGAAAGTATAGTAACAGCATTCTCAAATGCAGATGCTTCAGTTGGTCTAGCACTAGGAAGTTTCTTCGCACTAGTTGTTACAATATTACTTTATGTACTTAGAAAAGCTCTTACATTTAAAGAATGTATGGATTGTATACCAGAAGGATTTAAATCAATGGTTCCAGCAATAATGATATTAACATTTGCTTGGGCTTTAAAAGCTATGACAGATAGTTTAGGAGCAGCTCCATTTGTTGAAGGAATAATGAAAGGTAATGCAGAAGCTCTAATGAACTTCTTACCAGCAGTTATATTCTTAGTTGGATGTTTCTTAGCATTTGCTACAGGTACATCTTGGGGAACATTTGGTATACTTATACCAATAGTTGTTGGTGTATTTGCTAATGACCATCAGATGATGATAATAGCTATATCAGCTTGTATGGCTGGGGCTGTATGTGGAGACCATTGTTCACCAATATCAGATACTACAATAATGGCATCTGCTGGATCTCAGAGTGACCATGTTAACCACGTTTCAACTCAGTTACCATATGCTATGACAGTAGCTGCAATATCTTGTATAACTTATGTAATAGCAGGATTTACAAAATCAGCAGTTATATCATTAGGATTTGGAGTTATAGCAGTTTTAGGAACATTAGCATTTATAAGAAGTAGAGAAAAAGCTAATGGAACTTATGTAGAATAAAACCACGATTAGATATACGATTGAATTCAGATAAGATTAAAGTTGATGAGAGTTTGATTGTTAATAAGCTTGTTGCAATTTTTTAATTGATTTATTGATTAAGAAATTTAAAAATAAATGATTCACTAACCAAAAGGAACCGATAGAACTGGGAACTCTATCGGTTCTTTTTATGTATATTTATAGTATGAGGGTTGTCATTCTTCTTTAAATATATCATTCACCTCTCCAGGCTTCAGATACGGCAATTTTGCCTCCGCCTGCAGATTGTCGAGGGGATACGATATATTTAAAAGAAGAAATAGACAACCCTTATATTATAAATATACATAAATAAGAACCTTCAAACGTTTTTAATATAGCTACGGCGAATACCTCCGCTTGGAGATTGGAGAGGTGGATAAATATAAATATTTTCGTTTAAAATGAGTAATTGTATTTTTATTGGGAATATATATATTAAAAAGGGGATAGTGTAATGAAAAGAAAAGTTAAGACTACAGTAAAAGGATTTAGAGCTATAGATGGCGCAGGGGTGAGTTTGGTAAGAGTATTAGGAAGGGATACTGTTGATGAGTTTGATCCGATATTGATGTTGGATTCGTTTGATAGTATAAATCCGGAAGATTATATAGCAGGTTTTCCAATGCACCCACATAGAGGTATTGAAACTATAAGTTATGTATCTAGTGGAAAGATGATGCATAGAGATAGTTTAGGTAATGAAGATACAGTGTCTAGTGGAGAAGTTCAATGGATGAACTCAGGTTCTGGTATACTTCATGAGGAGCGAATTCCAGAAGTAGATAGGCTTTTAGGAGTGCAGCTTTGGTTGAATTTACCTAAAGACGATAAAATGAGCAAACCAAGTTATAACAGTATAAAAAAAGAAGACATAAAAGAGGTTGAGATAGATGGTGGAAAGATAAGACTTTTAGCTGGAGATTACAAAGATGTAAGTGGCTATAGAGGAAAACACCTACCTTTAAATTACTACGATATACATTTAGATGAAGGTGCTGAAATAATTTTAAATATGGATGCAAATGAATCTGTGATGTTATTTACACTTCTAGGAGATGTGTATGTAGAAGGTGAGTTTGTTGAAGAAAAAACAGCTGTTAAATTGACAGAAGGAAGTAGCCTTTCTATAAAAAATGAAGATAAAAAAGCACAAGTTCTTTATATAAGTTCAAAGGCTTTAAATGAACCTATATCTTGGGCTGGACCTATAGTTATGAATTCTAAAGAAGAAATTAAAGAAGCTTTAGATGAGCTAAATAAGGGTATATTTATAAAAGAAAAGTTAGAATATTAATTAAAAAATAGAATAAAGATAAAGAAAGAATAGAATAAAAATAAAAAAGGAGAGATCGTTATGATAAGAATAGAATATCAAGCAGATAAAAAGAGAGCAGTTGCTTTAGATACAGATAGAGAAGATAAGAGAGCAGGAAAGATAAAATATGTTGAGCAGGACGGAAATTGGGTAGTGAATAGTACTTTTGTTCGTCCAGATTATAAAGGTCAGGGAATAGCAGGTCTTTTATTAGCTGAAATAGTTAAGCAAGCTAGGGAAAAAGGTGTTAAAATAGTACCTGAGTGCTCTTATGTTGAGCATACTTTTGAGAAAAGAGAAGAATATGCCGATGTTTGGGCAAAATAAGTATTTGAGAGGTAAAGTATTATAAATGAAGTTAAATGAATTTAATAAACAGAGAACTGAGGAATTAAATGGGAATTTAAAGGCCGTGGTGTTTGATATGGACGGTCTTATGTTTAATACAGAGTGGCTTATAAAGTATTGTTGGGATGTTACAGGAAAAGAAATGGGATATGATAACTTTGGAGATAATATATACAATACTTTAGGTATGAACTACAACAGAAGAAGAGAGTATTTTTTAGATAAATACGGAAAAGACTTTGATTTTGAAGGTTTTACGGATAGATATAGAGAGGTATCAGCCGATTATTTAGCAAAAAATGGAACTCCGGTTAAGAAGGGGTTAATTAATATTTTAGAGTTTTTAAAAGAGAATGGAATAAAGATGGCTGTTGCTACATCTTCTAGCAGAAAGTATGCTATGTCAAAAATATGCGATGTGGGTATTGAAGGATATTTTGATACGATAATTTGTGGAGATATGGTTACTAAGTCAAAACCAGATCCCCAGATATATAAGATGGCATGTGATGGTTTAAGCGTTGATTATGCAAGTTGTATAGCATTTGAAGATTCTCCAAATGGGATAAGATCAGCATATGCAGCGGGAATGAATCCTATAATGATTCCAGATTTGTTGGCTGATGCACCAGAAGAAGTGGAAGAGATGTTAGTTGCAAAGTTGGAAGATTTAGATGAAGCAGTAGAATTTTTAAAGAATATTTTAGAAAAATAAAAAATAAGCCTCCTAAGACATTGGTCAAAGGAGGCATTTTTTTATTTTTGTTCTTCTTTGTCGTCATTTCCATATAGGAACATAGGTACAGAGTTGAATATATGTTTATCTCCAACTACTAGTAAAGTATCTTCCTCCATAAATTCTATATATGGACCAGGAGAAATTATAAGTTCGTCGTTTCTCTTGATTGCTACTATTGTACCACCAGTATTTTGCCAGAACTTAGTTTTTCCAGCATCCTGACCGATATACTTACATTCTTTAGTAAGCACAAACTGAGCAGGAACAAGAGGATTTATTATCTCTAGTCTGTTTGAATAATCTAAGATTTTATTTATTGTATCTAGAATATTATCTTCGATTTTAGATTTTGCATCTAGAAGATCGTACAAGTCTGACTTATAAGATGAGATATTTGTAAGGTCCTGATATTTTTTAATAAAAGAAGATGCTTTAGCAGATGAAAGTACTATAACACCCTTTCCTTTAATACTTTTGACAACTCCTATGTCTTCAAGTATTTTCACAGAACGTCTAACTGTTTCTGGAGATACATTGTATTTTCCAGCTAGAACAGAACGACCATATAAAATTGAATTTTCTTCTACTTCACCTGTATATATCTTATTTGCTATATCTAGAGCGATTTTCTGATATATCGGCATTGTGTAATTACTATCCATTAAATCACCCACTTTTAAATAATTATAATACTTCTATTTTATAATATTTTAACAAATTTGTCTAGCTATTGGTAACAAATAAAAATGTAACTATGTAAATATTTTAAAATAAAAAAGGCGAAATAATAGAAAATGTAAAAAATTCGTATTAAATCGCCTTCAAAAAATTAATATTTAAATGTTCAATAGTTTAGAGTATATACTATTTTTCAGCAGCAACTACACTCATTTCAACAAGTAGATGTTCTCTAGCAAGTCTAGCTTCAACACAAGCTCTAGCTGGTTCGTGTCCTTCTTCTACCCATGCATCCCAAACAGAGTTCATCTGTTCGAAGTCTTTCATATCTCTTAAGTATATTGTTACAGAAAGGATATGATTTTTATCTGATCCGTAGTTTTCTAATAATTCTTCAACTTTAGCAAGAACACCTTTAGTCTGTTCTATTATATCTCCTTCTCCGCAAGTCTGTCCGCATAGATATATAGTATCTTTGTGTTTCACAACTCTGCTCATTCTTCCAGTGCCTTCAAATCTTTTTATTGACATAATTTCGTCCTCCTTAAAATAATATGCTATAAAATTATAATATATATGTAAAAAATAATCTAGTCCAAGAATAAAAAATAATAAACTAATAAACAAAAAATAATTGAGAAAAATAAATTAAAATTGTATTTAATTGAGAAAAATTATCGTGGAAAACGATGTTTGACAATATTTAGCGCATAAATCTTAAAAGTTTAAAAAATTGTGTAACTTGACATTAAAGAGGGTAAAATATAAACTAATAAAGGAGTTTGATTTTAATATATAGTTTTATTATTTTAAAAGAATAATTTATAATTTTATTTCAAAATAATAAATTATAATATCAAACTAGTTAGATTTGAGATTATTTAAGGGAATTAATATATAATTTTAAAAGGGAGGAAAAGTATGGAATCAAGTAACAGATTAAAAGGTGTATTCTTTATAATACTATCTGCAGCTGGGTTTGCGGGAATGTCTGCTTTTGTAAAATTAGCAGGAGATTTACCAAGTTTTCAGAAAGTATTTTTCAGAAATTTAGTGTCTACAGTAATGGCACTTTATTTAATAATAAAACATAAAGGAAGTTTTACAGGGAAGAAGGAAAATAGAAAGCTTTTACTTATGAGATCACTATTCGGAACTTTAGGAGTGATATTCAACTTCTATGCGATAGACAAGCTTATACTATCAGATGCTAATATGTTAAACAAGATAAGCCCATTCTTAGTGGTTATTTTAAGTGCTATATTCTTAAAAGAAAAAATAAACACAAAACAGATTTCGATGATAATGATTGCATTTGTAGGTGCGTTATTTATAATAAAGCCTACATTTAGCGTGCAAATAGTACCTTATTTAGCTGGTATACTTGGAGCAATTTGTGCAGCATCTGCATACACTTGCCTTAGAGCTATAGGAAACAAAGAAGACTATTACACAATAGTATTCTTCTTCTCAGTATTTTCTATAGTTTCTATACTGCCAATAGTGGTTATGGTTTATGAGCCGATGACATTAATGCAGCTTGTATATATGCTTATGGCTGGTGTATGTGCTAGTATAGGTCAGTTTGGGATAACACTGGCATATAGATTTGCTCCAGCGAAAGAGATTTCTATATTCGATTATACAAATATAATATTCTCAGCAATTTTAAGTATAGTTATATTTGGTGCGTATCCAGATAGATGGAGTATTTTAGGATACTGTATAGTATTTGCTGCTGCGCTTTATATGTTTATGTATAATAGAAAGCTTGATAGAGAAGAAAGAGCAAAACTTGAGAACAAATCTATGAAGTACAGTTAGATTCAATAATAGCTAATGTAGAATTAGCAGAAGAAATTTGCTACAAATAAAATATAAGAATTAATTTTTATAAAAGGGAGATATTCTTAAACAAAAGAAAATCTCCTTTTTTAAAGCATATTTTTAATAAAATTTATAATGCTATTGATAAAATCTATAAAATAAATAGAAATTGTTTATCAATAAATTTTTTTAAAAACCTTAACAAAATTATCACACATGAATTATAATAATAAGAGAAAAGTCAAAAAATTTATAAAATAAAAATATGGGGAGATGGAAAAAATGGGAAAATATAATTTTGACGAATATGTAGAAAGAAGAAATACAAACTGTACAAAATGGGACAATCTAGATAAGACTTTCCCAAGAGCTAAAAAAGATTCTATACCTATGTGGATAGCAGATATGGACTTTGCTGTTGCAGATCCTATAATTGAATCAGTGCATAGAGTAGCTGATAGAAAAGTATTTGGATACAGCACAAGAGAAACAGATGAATTTTATAATGCTGTTTTAGGTTGGTACAAGAGAAGATTCGACTGGGAATTAGACAGAGAATCTATAATGTTCTGTGGAGGAGTAGTTCCTGCAGTAGCACTTTTAATAAGATTATTAACTGAAGAAGGAAATGGTGTAATTATACAGAGACCAGTTTACTACCCATTTACAAATAAGATAAAAGAGAATAATAGAAAAATTGTAAATAACCCTCTTATATACAAAAATGGTAAATACACTATGAACTTTGAAGATTTAGAAGAAAAAGCAGCAGATCCTAATAATAAATTAATGATACTTTGCTCACCTCACAACCCAGTAGGTAGAGTATGGACTGAAGAAGAGCTTAAAAAAGTTGTTGAAATATGTAAAAAACATGATGTGTTTATAATAGCTGACGAAATACACAATGATTTAGTAAGAAAAGGACATAAACACATAAATCTACAGAAATTATGCCCAGAATATAAAGAACATATAGTTACTTGTCTAGCAGCTAGTAAGACATTCAACCTTGCTGGTATGCAGATGTCAAATATAATAATAAACACTCCAGATCTTAGAGAAGCTTGGTTAAAAGAAGTTCCAAAGAGTGGAGCACAGCACAATCCTAACCCATTCTCAATAGAAGCAGTAATCGCTGCATACAATGAAAGTGAAGATTGGTTAGACGAATTAATAGAATACTTAGATTCAAATGCTAAATATGTAGAAGAATTCGTTAAAGAAAACCTTCCAAAAGTTAAAGTAATTCCATTAGAAGGAACATATTTAATGTGGTTAGACTTCAATGAATACGGAATAAGTGCTGACGAATTAGAAACAATAATGCTTGAAGAAGCTGGATTAATATTCGACGAAGGTACAATGTTCGGTGAAGAAGGAAGCGGATTTGAAAGAATAAACATAGCTTGCCCAAGATGTATATTAGAAGAATGTATGAAGAGAATACACGAATCTTTTAAAGATAGATAATTAAGCTTTGGGAAGATATAAATAGGGGATATGTCTTTAATTTTTTAAAAGGCGGAAAATATGGAAACTATAAGAGTAATAAAAAAGCTAAATAGAAATATGAAAATGTTCTTGATTGTAAATCTGATTGAATGTTTTGTTATGGGAGTTTTCAATACATTTGTCGGAATATATCTGAAAGAAATTGGATATGGAGAACATTTTGTAGGATATGTATTATCCATAAATACGTTGGTTATTGCGTTTGGCTCTGTTTTTAGTGCATATCTATTGGAAAAAATAGGTAGAAGATACAGTTTTATGCTAGGATTTTTATTTACTGCAGCTGGTAGTATAGGAATTATCTTTGTTCATAGCAAGATACTGATACTTTTTATGTCTGTTGCTGTAGGGTTTGGTCTTAGTGTAAGAGCGACTGCAGAGGGAATGTTTATAACCGAAAATACTCCTGAGGAAAATAGGGTTGCTGTTTTCAGCCTTAGTTATGTAATCTACAACTTAGGATATGTTTTGGCTACGTTTTTAGGTGGAGTAATTTCATCTTATATGGCTCACGTTGTAGACTCAAAAACAGCAGTTCAGATAATTTTCGTAATATCTACATTTATGTCTTTAATAGCGATAATTCCTATAGCGCTTATGAAAGATCCTAAAAATCATGTTCCTAGAGACATGAAGGGATGTTTTAAGGCTTATAAAAATATAATGAAGAAAAATGTAATAGCATTTATGATTTATTACGGAATTATTGGAGTTGGAGCAGGTCTTGTTGTTCCATTCTTCAGTATATATCTAAAATACAGTATGAATATAAGTGATGCAGTTGTAGGTAGTATTTTATCTATATCCCAGTTTGGATGCATCGTTGGTGGTATGATTATACCATTTTTAGTATCGAGAATGGGAAGAGCCAGAACGGTTATATTCTGCCAGCTTATATCAATACCGTTTCTACTATCAATAATGTTCCCTCAAGGGCTTATAATGCTTACAATAGCTTTCTTTATGAGAAATGGTCTTATGAATATGGCTACACCTGTTATGCAAAATCTTGAGATGGACCTTATTGAAGAGGATGAAAGAACAAACTTAAGTAGCTTGGCTGCAGTTGTTCAAAATCTTAGTAGAGCAATTGGTATTACTGCCGGTGGATTTATAATGGAGCATATTTCATACAATGCGCCATATTTCGTAACTGTTGTACTGTATGTGATAGGAGTACTAATATTTAGAAGTATTTATAAAAGTGATTTAATAGGAAAGAAATAATAAAAGGGACTGTTACAAGATACGTAACAGTCCCTTTCTTTAGGGATATAATTAATTGGTTTTATAGTTAAGTATGTGAGAATACCTACTAACAAGTTTAATGTTTGAATTTTATTCAAATATTTTTAAATATTCTCCGTATCCTTCTTTTTCCATATCTTCTTTAGGTATGAATTTAAGTGATGCAGAGTTTATGCAGTATCTAAGTCCGCCAAGTTCTTCTGGACCGTCATCAAATACGTGTCCTAAGTGAGAGTTTGATACTCTACTTCTTACTTCAGTTCTAAGCATTCCCATAGAGAAGTCAGTTCTTTCTGATAGAGAATTGTTTTCTACAGGTTTAGAGAATGCTGGCCAACCACAACCGCTTTCAAATTTATCTTTAGAAGAGAATAATACTTCTCCACCAATGACATCTACATATATTCCTTCTTCAAAGTTATTGAAGTAGTCATTTTCAAATGGACACTCAGTCATATCATTCTGAGTAACTTCAAACTGAATATCAGTAAGTTTTTCTTTTAACTCATCTCTATCAGGTCTACTTCCATCCCAAAATGCTTTAACAAAATTGTATCTTCCAGAATTTTTGTAGTACATATTATAATGTTTAGGCTGTTTTTTGTAGTAATTCTGATGCTCTGGTTCTGCATTGTAGAATGTAGTAGCATCAATTATTTCAACTGATATAGGTCTATCAAATCTTTTGCTTTCATCTAATTCTTTTTTAGACTGTTCAGCTATTTTTCTCTGTTCTTCATCGTGAACAAATATAGCTGGTCTGTACTGAGGACCTCTGTCGACAAACTGACCATTAGAATCAGTTGGATCTATCTGTTTCCAGAACACATCTAATATGTCAGCATAATCTATTAGAGAATCATCATAAGTTATTTCAATAGCTTCGTAATGTCCTGTAGTTCCGCTGCACACTTCTTTGTATGTAGGGTTTTCTGTTTCACCACCAGTGTATCCAGAAACGACCTCAATTATTCCATCATATTTAGAGAATGGTTTGACCATACACCAAAAACATCCTCCTGCAAATGTAGCTTTTTTTATCATATATTTACACATCCTTTGTAATCGTAATTATTAATATACAAGATAAATTGTAATTTATCTTGAAAACTTTAAAATTATCTTATATAAGATATATTCCCAATGAAAATGTTTTTAAACAGGAAAAATAGAAATTGTTTAAATTTTATCTTCTTTAAATAAAGATGTTTTTATTTTTAATAAATGATATAATATTATTATTGAAATTACAGAAAACTATGAAAAAAGAATAAACTTTTTTAAAATAGTATAAAATTAGAAATTGCAAAAGAAAGAGATGGAAATATGGAAAAATTATACTACACAGATAGATATAAAAAAGAATTTGATGCAAAAGTTGTCGATGTAATAGAAAGAGAAGGAAAATACCTAGTAGAATTAGATCAGACTGCATTTTTCCCAGGTGGTGGCGGACAGTTTTGTGATAGAGGTACGTTAAACGGAATAGAAGTTGTAGATATGCTTGAGGAAAATGGAAAGGTATACCATATAATAGAAGAAAATTTATCTGAAAATCAGGTAAAAGGAGCTATAGACTGGGATAGAAGAGAAGATGGAATGCACCAGCATTTTGGGCAGCATGTTCTTTCTGGATGCTTCTTTACAAAATACAATAGAAACACTTGTGGCTTCCATTTAGGTGAGGATATAAGCACAGTTGATATAGAGGGTGAGTTTACAGATGAGATGCTTTTAGAAGTTGAAAAAATGGCAAATGATGTAATTCGTCAAAATATACATGTCGATATATTTGTTCCTTCAAAAGATGAGCTGGAGGATACATGGACTAGAAGAAAGCTTCCAGATACAGCTGAGGAGATAAGAATTGTTAGAATAGGCGATTTAGATACTAATGCTTGTTGTGGATGCCATCCAGAGTACACAGGAGAACTAAAACTTTTAAAAATAAAAAGAACAGAAAAATGTAGAAATGCTACAAGAGTAGAGTTCTTGGCTGGAAAAAGAGCAGTTGACTATGTATTAAAAAGAGATGCCGTTATGACAAGTCTTTGTAAACATCTTAGCTGCAATGAAGAAAATATAGAAAAATGCGTTAAAAATATTGAAGAAAAATGCGATGAAATTATACATCAGAAAAATATGCTAGAAGATGAGTTATTAGATTATAGAATTAAGGAATTAGTTGAAAAAGCTGAAATAATAGGTGATATAAAACTTATAAAAGCTGTATTTAAAGATAAAGACAGTAGATATTTAAACAAGATGGTCAAGAAAATTACAGAAAATGAAAAAATGGCTGTTATGTTTTTAAATGAAGTCGGAAATAGGATAAATGTTGTATTTGCATACACTGAAGATATAGACGGACCTAGTATGTCTGATATATTGAGAGGTAATATCTCTATTATAGAAGGAAAAGGTGGCGGAAATAGATACTCAGCTCAGGGTGGCGGAGTAAACAACGGTAAAGCAGATGAATTTCTTGAAAAATCTTATAAAATGTTTTTAGCTCATTTTGAGTAGTTTTAATTGGGAAGGTGGAATTTTAAAATGGAAAATTTAACAACTATTATGTATGTATTTTTAGGGTTGGATGTTTTATCAATAGGAATTATGTTCTTATTGAAAAATCTTGGATCAAATAAGCTTGTTTTTAATGCAATAGGGCTATATATGTTTGTTCTATGTGTGCTTTTATTCTCAGTAGTGCCTAGTTCAAATATAGTGTTTAAGCTAGTTTCAGCAGCATTATTTGTTCCAGGTGTAATAGCGTTTGTTATGAAGGATAAGGATTTTGGAAAAGCAAGAATACTTATGACTATAACTATGATATTATCTACAGTAGGACTATTTATGGTTAAATAATTAAATAAAAAGAGTGGTTTACTTACATCATACAAATTTAAACCACTCTTTTTTTATTTTAATTTATTTTAATCATAAATAGTCCTACTTGTATTTATATTTATAGTTATAGGCATAAGTATATCTTTAAGTACAAGACGTAAAATTTTGTAGTTTTGTTTGGTTATTGCAAAGTTAGATCAGTTTTGAGAATACTACAAAGATTATAAGTATAAGTAGTACAGCATAGAATATTTTTATGTATCCGCTTCTTCCTTTGGGAGCGGCGTTTTTTATTTTTTGTTTGCGAGCTTTTGTTTTTTGTTCTTTTTTAGCTTGTTCGAATTCTATTATTTTTCCGTCGTTCGTAGTTTTTTTCTTGCCTTCGTATATGTTTACAGTCATGGATTCGTTTAGTTTTTTATCTCTTTTTTCTCTATCTATAGAATTGAAGTCTATTGTTTTCGAATTTTTGTTATCTTTGTCCATCGGAAACCTCCAAATATTTTTTAGTATTATAAAATACTTTATAACTTATTCAAAAATATATCAAGTATATTTATAGGAAATTGTTGAAAAGTTAAGCAGAAAAAATTTATACAAATTTAATAAAATTCTTATCAAAAAATCGAACAAAAATCTTGAAATCGAACATATGTATGGTATAATAGAATTAACAAAAGGAACAGACGTTCTATAGAAGAACAGAACAATTTTACTAAAAAATGTTTGCAAATATATTAAATTGGGAATATTAACATACATAAAATTTTTTTTGAGGAGAGGATTTTATCATGGAAAGAGAAAGAACATTAAGAGAAATAACTTTTTCAAATTTAGAACACGGAGAAGTTACTTTATACGAGTTAAATGAGATATATGAACAGTTAGGATTTTATTTTGAGGTTAAAAGAGGTCAGTTTAAAGGAATGAAAAAAGAAAGGGTCCATTAACAGCCAAAGTTAGACAATTGAAATAATCGCAAATCTGTGGTAAAATTAAAAAGATTTAAAAAGCTACAGATACGGAGGTTGTAAATATGGAAGCATATAAAGAACAATTTATAGACTTTATGGTTGAAAGCAAAGTATTAAAATTTGGAGAATTTACATTAAAGAGTGGAAGAAAATCACCATTCTTCATGAATGCTGGTGCTTATGTAACAGGTTCACAGTTAAAAAGACTTGGAGAATACTATGCTAAAGCTATACATGATAAATATGGAGATGATTTCGATGTGCTGTTCGGACCAGCTTACAAAGGTATACCACTAGGTGTAGTAACAGCAATTGCATATAGTGAATTATACGGAAAAGAAGTACGTTACTGCTCAGATAGAAAAGAAGTTAAAGATCATGGTGCTGACAAAGGTGGATTCCTTGGAAGTGAACTTCAGGATGGCGATAGAGTAATAATGATAGAAGACGTAACTACATCTGGAAAATCTATGGAAGAAACAGTTCCAAAAGTAAGAGGTGCAGCAAACGTTGAAATAGTAGGACTTATGGTATCTCTAGACCGTATGGAAATAGGAAAAGGCGGAGTAAAATGCGCTTTAGATGAAGTAAAAGAATTATATGGATTCGACACAAATGCTATAGTAACAATGGCAGAAGTTGTAGAATACTTATACAACAAACCATGCAACGGTGAAATAGTAATAAACGACGAAATAAAAGCTGCTATAGACGAATACTACAAACAGTATGGAGCAAAAAAATAATAATAAATTAAAGTAAAAAAAGATATATTAATATAAATTTTATATCTAATTTTCAATCATCCGCATAAACACTATACATTCAAGCATTTTGAGGTATAGAAAAACACTCATTTTACCACGAATTTACCACGATTGAATGAGCCTTGATATGACAATAAAATTACTATGGGAGATAGCACAAATAACTGTGTATCTCCCGATTTTCTTTTATACAGCTGATTACTTCACTCGTATTTCAAATTTCAAGATTGCTTTCATCATGTCTGTATAAATTTCTCCCTTTAGTTCTTCATCAACCTGCATAATGATTTTACCACTTTCAGAGTGGTAAAAAGGACGCAAGCATAACTTAGAAATATAAGCGTCATAAAACTTCAAAATTTCTCTGATTGCCACTTCATCTCCGCTTGACGCTCTGCAAATCAATTCAAGAGAGGGATAGCCATAATCTTTGCTCATTCTTTTAACTTCCTTTCGCTTAAAAGCGTTTTTAACTTCTTTAGTCCTCTACTTCTTCTGCTAAAAATAGCAGAACGTGACACATAGTACAGTTCTGAAATTTTTCTGTCGTTCATGCCTTGAAAATAACGCAATAAAATCGCACTACGCTGTTTTTCTGACAGTCTATGTAAAGCTGTACCGAGTGTTTCATCAGATACATAAATAGTAAAGTGCAAGACTTTAAATGATATACAATCATAAAAACAGGTATCGTTCGTTCCACGTTCAACTTGTTTCGTTTCTGCCATTTCACAAAACAATACTTCACGTTTAGAACATCTTGCAAGCTGTCTGTGTCGACTTTTTAATTTGTTCTTAATGACAATCAACATTAAAGAATTAAACTGTAATCTGACGATATGCTCGAAAGAAGATGTCCTCATAATCTCACCCCCCTTTCTGCTAATGCTGAAATATATAAACGGAATACCGCCTATACCATTTAGAAATACAAAAAAATGGTAAGAAAAAAGCCCACACAAAACATATATTTGTGCGAGCCTTAAATACTGTAATATTACTCTTTATCTTATAACGCTATTCCTTTTTATCAGATTTCAAATTTTCTTTTATCTCTCATTTTTTAGTCCTCTCATTTTTCATATCCTTAATCAAATATTATTTTCGTTTTTATCTTTATACATTTTTTTAATCAACCTAAACCCTGTTAAACAAGCTCCTAATAAGCATATCACTACTAAAATTATATAAACGTGTTGCATACCATAAATAAAGAACTCATCATGCCCAGCTACATAGTCTGATACTCTGTAACCTGCAATATTGCTCATAAAAAAGTACAGTAGAGTAGTAGATAAAGTTATTCCAACAGTCTGTCCTAAATTTCTCACTAAGGAATTTACGCTTCCGACAATACCGAGTTTACTTTTAGGACACGTTGACATGATAAGAGCATTGTTAGCAGGCTGAAAGATTGCCTGTCCAACTGCCATAATTGCAACAAATATAGCGAATAAAATAGTAGGAGAGGTTTCTGTCAGCCTTGACATTAAAAAGAACCCTAAACTCAATACTAACAGTCCAGTAAAAATAACCTTTTCAGACGTTACTCTATCAGAAATACTTCCAAATATTGGGGAACAAATTGCCAAAACCAAAGGGGATAGCATCATAAACAAGCCCGCATGGAATGGGCTTAACTTCAAAGTATTTTGCAAATAGAATGGTATTAAAATACTAGATGAAGCTATGCAGATAAAAGATGTTAATGCACACCCTAGATTGATTGAAAATTTTAAGTTTCTGAATATATCCAAATCCAAAAGTGGTTGATGTTGTTTCTTTTCCACATGAATAAAAAGTATTGCCAAGATGATAGATATGCCGATACAAACCATAATATACGGATTTAATTGTTCTGTCTGTTGCGATAAAATCAATGAGCCAAAGAACAAAAGTGTAACAGCAAACTGTAAAATAGCCCCTAGTACATCCAAATGTTCATGTTTTTTCTCCCCTCTTGGTAGGAACTTTAATCCCAATATAAATACGCTGATACCAAATGGAACATTGATATAGAAAATATAATTCCATTCAAATACAGACAAAATCATTCCTCCTATTGACGGTCCGACCATATTTCCTATTGCAACAGCAGTTACTAAAATACCTAAGGCTTTTCCTCTACTTTCTTTCGGAAATAGTTCAGTAATGATACCGTGGTTATTCGCCATATATGCCGAAGCTCCTATCCCTTGTAAGAATCGACATATAATCAGGACAACAAAAGAATTACTTAAACCGCATAACAAAGATGAGACGGTAAAAAGGACAGTTCCAAGTTGAAATATTTTTGATTTTCCACAAATATCTCCCAAGCGCCCCCAAAATAATATCGTTGAACAAATAATAATAGAATAACTGGCGATTACCCATTCAACAGCCGATATAGTTACATTCAGTTTTTCTGAAAGGACAGGCAGTGCTACATTAACAATACTTGAGTCTAACGTAGCCATAAAAGTCATTGCAATTACAGCGATTAGAACAATTTTTCTTTTTGTCGTTTCACTATGAATTGATTTATTATTCATAACAATTCTCCTTATTAGTATTATTTTGTGATTTACAATGCAAGCCACATATAATATAATAGATATATATGCATATAATTTCAACAACTACATTGCTATATATTAGCACAATTTTGATATACGAGGTCGTTATGAATAATAAAGATAATTATTTTAACAGGGTAGGACAAGAGAGCTTTGTTGATATTTTTAAAAAAGCAGATATTAAAAATGGACAAAACTTCCCTAGACATTGGCATGAACATTTACAAATTTATTACTTTATCAGTGGAACAGCTAAATTAGAGTGTGGTAAAAGTAATTTTAAAGTACAAGCTAATGATTTAGTCATTGTAAATCCTAATGAGTTACATTATTTAGAAAGTACATCAAATAATTTGGTTTTTTATACCATAAGGTTTGAACCCTCTTTCCTTTTTAGTAATCATGTAGATTTATTGCAAACAAAATATTTAACTCCTATTACTTTAAATAGGATTGAATTTAACAATTTAATTCGAGATGATACAGAGCTAATAGAGTTAGTAAAAAAAGTCCTAATGGAATACTTCAATAAAAAAACAGGTTACGAATTGGCAATAAAAGCATGTATTTATTATTTGGTAGTTATACTATTAAGAAACCATGTTCAGTGCATTCTTACACAATCAGAGTTAGTTGAAAAAGAAGCTACCCTTATAAGATTTCAACCTGTATTTGAAATGATTGAGCATAAGTATAATGAAAAAATAACATTATCCGAACTTGCAAATATAGTGGGATTAAGTGTTCATCATTTTTGCCGTAGTTTCAAACAATTAACAGGAAAAACTACAACTGATTATATAAACAATATACGCTTAGATAAATCAATCTACTATTTGAAACAAACAGATTATAATATCACAGAAATTGCTTTAATGTGTGGATTTGAAAACAGCAATTATTTTAGTCGAATATTTAAAAAGTATCATTCCATTTCGCCTAGTCAATATAGAAATTCGTATAGAAATTTAGCCGTAACTACATAAGTGGCTACGGCTAAATTATTTTGTTTATACAATCCTCCAGTTGCTATCTTTATGAAGCGTCAGTTCATACTGCGATACTTGTGTTGCTTTTGTCTGATTTACCACAAATCAACTTTTATCCTTTTTTGCCTCTTGATTACCCACCACAGAAAAGAAAAAGCCCTGTCAAGAGCCCAATGTCATTAAGTTAGTAGAAAAACATAAAGACCTCAATATTAGAAATAATATGGGGTCTTTTTATTTTATAAAAATGTTGACAAGAATTAAAAAATGTGTGGTCGCTTTCGCTATTAAATGTTAATGAAAGAGTGAAAGCGACCCTTGTAATTAGGGAAATCTTAATTACAAGGAGGTCACATATGAAACCTAAAGATATAAAAAAACTATTATTTTCAGAAATAAATTCTGTTTCAAAAAAATCAGATGATTACTGTATATCATCAGGAAAGGATTTTACTAGAAAGCGAAAGCTTCCATTTGAAACAGTTATAAAAACAATTATAGGTATGGAAAGTAAAAGTATGACTAATGAACTTATTAATATTTTTGATGCTAATCCAAATATGCCTTCGGCTTCTGCATTTGTTCAACAAAGATGCAAAATTAAGCCGGAAGCATTTAAAGATATTTTTAATAATTTTTCTTCAAATTTAGTTAATGAAAGTGATGAAAATCTTCGTATTCTAGCTGTTGATGGTACTGATGTTCAAATAGCTACTAATCCTAATGATTTATCATCATTTCATCAAGGAATTAATGGTAGAAAAGGTTATAATCTTATTCATTTAAATGCTCTATATGATATAAAAAATCATATTTATACAGATGCAGTTATACAAGGAAAAATAAATTATAATGAACATAGAGCATTACAAAAAATGATAGACGAATCAAATATAAAAAATGCATTAGTTATCGCAGATAGAGGTTATGAATCATACAATAACATGGCACATATACAAGAAAAAGGATGGTATTTCTTAATCAGAATAAAGGATGGTAAAAACGGTATTAAAGCAGGTTTAAATCTTCCTAAAACTAATGAATTTGACGAAAAAATAAATCTTAAACTGAGCCGTAGGCAGACAAAACAAACAAAAGAACTGTTCAAAGCCAAAAATCAGTACAAGTTTTTACCAGCAAATTCAGAATTTGATTATCTTAAAACAAAACAAAGAAAACATGACCCATTAGAATTCTATAATCTTAGTTTTAGAATAGTTCGCTTTAAGGTAATGGATAATCTTTATGAAACAGTACTTACAAACTTAGATAGTGAAGAATATCCTCCAGAAAAACTAAAAGAACTATATGCTTCAAGATGGGGAATTGAAACATCATTTAGAGATTTGAAATATACAATTGGTATGTTGAATTTTCATTCAAAAAAGGTGATGTGTATTCATCAAGAAATTTATGCACATCTTATAATGTATAACTTTGCAGAAATGATTACCTCTCACGTAGTCATTGAAAAAAAGCAAAGAAAATATACTTATAAAGCAAATTTTTCAGTCGCTACGCGTATGTGTCGACTGTTCTATCATGGAAAAACAACATCACCTAATTTAGAAACCATCATAGCAAGAAATATCATACCTATAAGACCCGATAGGCATCGTGAGCGAAAGCTCACAGTAGAAGTATTTCATGGTTTCATATATAGGGTAGCATAAATCAGCTAAAATGTCATAAAATTTTTTAGACAGATTTTTATCTGTCTTATTTGTGTGTTTAAAATATAAAAATAGCAGGAAAGCAAAAATCTTTCCTGCTATTTTTCTTTTAGATAACCTCATTAACAATGCTAACTTAATGACATTGTTGTAATCAACATCCTTTTTTATTTGTGTAAAATCAGCTTAAATCAAAATTTGGCAAAGCTATTGATATTATGTAGCATATGAGTTATATAGACAAAACTCTTTCGACAATCTGGAGACGCGTATTTTAGTTGCAACAAAATTATTTCTTAATCACGCATCGAAGCTGGAGAGGAGTTTGTCTATATCTCATATGCTTAGCATAGTAACAAAGGGTTGGCAAATTTTGATTTAGACTACAATACTGCAAGCGCCCCACAACCGCTAAATGTGTTACTCTAACGGGGTGGGGGCGCTGAAGCCTGGAGCAAAGAGCAGTTATACTCTTGTCCTGTTTATTTATGCGAAGATTACAAATTTCGCTACTAATGTTATTATAGGTAAACTTATCGCTGTTCTAACCAAGAATACTACAAGTAAATCTTTTAGATTTAATGGTATATCTGATTTAAGAACAACTGCACCTGTTTCTGTTAAATATATCAGCTGAGATATTGATAAAACACCGATTATAAACTTAGTAACCTCAGCTATTCCATCAACTGATACCATTATAGAAGGTAGGAACATATCTGTAAATCCTACTAAAACTGCTGGAGCAGCTTCTACTGCATTTGGTATAGCTAATAATTTAAGTATAAATACTATTGGATAAGATATTATTGTAAAAAATGGAGTGTATTCAGCAACGATAAGCGCTAGAGTACCCCAAGCCATAACAAGTGGAAGTAATCCAAAGTACATATCTATAACAGTCTTACATCCGTTTAATATTATATCTCCAAAAGAAGGAGAAGTTTCAGCTCTTTCAACTGCTTTTTTAAGACCGAATGCAAAAACATTTTCTCCCTTAGGTATAACTTCTTCCTTAAGATGTTCAACACCCATATAAGTAGTATCCTTAAACTTGCTAAGAGGATATATTCTAGGCATTATAAGTGCACAAGCTAATGAAGCTAAACAAACTGTACCGTAGAATGGAACAAATATATCCATAAATCCAAGCTGGTCAGCTATTACTGTAGAGAATGGAAGTGAAACAAGTGAGAAACAAACTGCTATTATTGACGCTTCTTTAGCAGTGTAGAATCCCTGTTTGTACTGAGTATCAGTTATCATAATTCCAAGTGTACCATCTCCAAGCCAAGAAGATATTGCGTCTATTGCTGATCTTCCGGGAACTTTGAACAGCTTATACATAAATTTAGATATTAAAGTACCAAATAAATCCATTAACCCAAAGTCAACAACTAAAGGAAGTAAGAAACCTGATACTAAGAATATAGCAAGTAAGCTTGGAAGCACACCTATCATAGTACCTCCTGTCACATCAGAATGTATAAATTCTGGACCTACTTTGAATATTGTCATGAAAATAAATATTGCACCAAGTATTCTAAATGTTAACCAGAATGGTGAAACCTCAAGAACACCTCTTAAAAAATCATTTTTAACTTTTATAAATTTACTCATAATTGAGAAAATAGCAGATGCTATGATTACTACAAGTGCGATGTAGTTCATATAATCGGCAAGTAAAATTTTTATAAGTTCAGCTAAAAAACCTATCCCTATATTTACCGATGAAAGACCTTCAATAGGGAACATGCTTCCGTATGGCAGTGGTATTATGAAAAGAATCATACCAAATAGCGACGGAATAAAGAATTTGAAAAATCCAGCAGCTGTTATGGATTTTTCATTCGTGTTATTACTCAAAATAATCCCTCCTAAGAACTTAGATTTTAAATATTTTTATGAAATTTAATTTTTATTAATAAATATTCTAAAAGTAATATTATCTTTTTAAAATAAATCTCTTTTAGACTATAATAAACAAATTTAAATTACATTAAAAAAGCCTTTGAAAAAACTTTCAAAAGCTAAGTATAAGTTTATCGTATTTTTACTATAAAGTCAACGAAAATAGTGTATAATTGTAATTAACAATTAATACTTCATTGACGATGAAAGTTGAAATAAAAATTGTATAATATTGGCGATAATTTTAAATCAGAAAGGATTGGTTTGATGATACTTATAAAGAATGGTAGACTTGTAAACCCAGCGACAAACACAGATGAAGTAATGGATGTCGCAATAGAAAATGGAAAAATATTAAAAGTAGGAAAAGGAATTGAAGAGAATGGATTTGAAAAAGTAATAGATGCAACTGGAAAAATAGTTGCTCCAGGACTTATAGATGTTCACGTTCACTTTAGAGATCCAGGATTTGAGCATAAAGAAGACTTATTAACAGGTTCTGCATCAGCTGCAAAAGGTGGATTTACTACAGTTGTATGCATGGCAAATACTAAACCTGTTGTAGATAGTGTAGAAGTATTAAACTATGTACAGAACAAAGCGGAATTAGTTCCGATAAATATAGTTCAGGCTGCTGCAATAACAAAAGGATTCTTAGGAAAAGAATTAGTAGATATGAAAACTCTTAAAGAAGCTGGAGCACTAGGATTTACTGATGATGGACTTCCAATAAATGATACAGCTCTTGTAATGAAAGCTATGGAAATGGCAAAAGAATTAGATGTGCCACTAAGCTTCCATGAAGAAGATCCTTCATTAATAGGAAACCCTGGTGTAAATGCAGGCGAAGTTGCAAAAGAATTAGGACTTGTAGGTGCTCCAAATGTAGCAGAAGACGTAATGGTTGCAAGAGATTGTATGATGGCAATGAAAACAGGAGCAAAAGTAGACATACAGCATATAAGCTCAGGAAATTCTGTTGATATGGTTAGATTTGCAAAACAGCATGGTGCAAGAGTGTACGCTGAAGCATCTCCACACCACTTCACATTAACAGAAGACGCTGTTAGAGAGCACAAAACATTTGCAAAAATGAACCCACCTCTAAGAACAGCTTGGGATAGAGATAAAATAATAGAAGGTTTAAAAGACAACACAATAGAAATAATAGCTACAGACCACGCACCTCACACAACTGAGGAAAAAACTGGCGAATTCCAGAATTGCCCAAGTGGAATAATAGGACTAGAAACTTCTTTAGCATTAGGAATAATGTCTTTAGTAAATGCAGGACATCTTACATACCTTCAGTTAATGGAAAAAATGTCTGTAAAACCAGCAGAATTATACAACTTAGATACTGCAAACATAGCAGAAGGAAAACCAGCAGATATAGTAATCTTTGATCCTAATGAAAAATGGATAGCAGGTGACTACGCTTCAAAAGCAGAAAACACTCCATTTACAGGAGTGGAAATGACAGGTAAAGTAAAATACACTATATGCAACGGAAGAATAGCTTACGAAGATAAATAAAAAATCTTATAAAGAATAAACGAAAAAATTTAATATGAAATAAAAAAGTGGTGCTGTTTTAAGAGTGTTTTACACATTCTTTGGCAGCACCATATTTATAACTAAAGGGGGAAGAGGAATGATAGTATACTTTACAGGTACTGGAAATAGCAAATATATAGCAGAAAAAATAGCAAAAATAACAGAAGATGAACTGATAGACTCTACAAAATATATAAAAAACAACGAAAATCCTACTTTTAGCTCAGAAAAACCACTTGTATTTGTCTGTCCAACGTACGGTTGGAGAATTCCGAGGGTATTTGATGAATTTATAAGAAAATCAAACTTTGAAGGAAATAAAAAAGCATACTTTGTTATGAACTGTGGAAGCGATATAGGAAACGCAGAAGAAACAATATCAATATTATGTAAAGAAAAAGGTTTTGAATTTATGGGTATCAAAGAAATTATAATGCCTGAAAACTACATAGCAATGTTCCCAGTTCCAAGCGAAGAAGAATCAAAAGCAATAATACAAAAAGCTGATCCTATTATAGAAAAAGCAGGCGATGAGATAAAAGAATGTAAAAAATTTGAAGAGAGAAAACTAAGAGTATTTGACAAAGCAAAGAGTGGATTTGTAAATAATATATTCTACAAAAAATTTGTAAAGGCAGATAAATTCTATGCTAAAGATAATTGTATAGGTTGTGGAAAATGCGAGAAACTTTGTATGCTAAACAATATAAAATTAGTGGATAATAAGCCAGTTTGGGGAAGTGACTGCACACATTGTATGGCATGTATCTGTAATTGTCCTGTTGAAGCTATAGAATACGGAAAGAAAAGCGTAGGAAAGAGAAGATACCTTTGCAAATAGAAAAATTTTTGTTAATGTAATAATAGAATTCTTTAAATTGAAAGGAGGATTTTATGCTTACGATAGGAATTTGCGATGACGAAAAAGAAATAAGGGAAAAAATAAAAAATGTCGTCGAAAAGACTATGTTTGACGACGACAGAGATTATAAAATAAAGACATTTTCTTCTGGTGAGGAGCTGCTACAGGAGAATGTCGGTGAAATAGATATACTATTTTTGGATATAATTATGGGCGATATAAATGGAATGGATACCGCTAGAAAAATTAGAGAAAATGATAAAAATATGGAGATAATTTTTATCACATCTTTAGTTGATTATATATCTGATGGCTATGAAGTGAGAGCGTATAGGTATCTATTAAAGCCAGTAGATGAAGATATAGTAGCAAAACATTTAAAATCGTGTATCAAAGATGTAGAGGAGAGCAAGGGAAAGTATTTAGTTGTAAAATCTGATGATGGGATTAAGAAAATATATCAGCGAGATATACTTTATATTGAAGTTTTAAACAGAAAAGTAATCATACATTCAGAAAAGGGAAACAGCGAAACGAGACAGACATTATCTGAGATAAAAAGCAGCCTAGATTTGGATATGTTCTACCAATGTCAAAAGAGCTTCATTGTAAATCTCGATTATATAAACAAAATCAAAGGTTATACGGCTGTTTTAGACAACGGTGAAGACATACCTATTGGAAGAACTAAATATAAAGATCTCAAAGAAAAATTCTTCTGGCGCTTAGGCGGTGGTAATTAGTGGGAAAAATATTTAGAGAATTTATATATCTATTTAGTGTAGTTAATGTATTTTTTGTATTTAACACCGTAGTCGAGTACAAAAGAGATGCGCAAATATCTAAAAAAAGAAATATAACTGTGCAGCTTTTTATGATAGCTATTACATACATACTAGTAAGGGAAATCAGAATATGGGAAATATATACAGGAAGTGGATTTATACCGTATAGAAAAATGGTATTTAGAGATTTCTTGATAAGATTTCTTTCAATGGGTGAAATTAAGGGATATATTGTAGTAAGGTGGATGTTCAACATACCATTTTTACTACTTTTAGCAAAAGTATATAAGAAAGAATACAATATAAGTTGCATAAAATCAGCATTTTTATTCGTAATGACTACAAAATACCTTTCACTAATATGCGATGTGGTAATTCCAAGAATACTATTTATAATTTGGAAAAAGGACTCTATTTCTTCAGACATGGTTACAAAATTGAGCTTGCAAGAATGGAACTGGTTTGATTTTTCTGTTATATTAATCGCTTTTCTTGTATTTCTATTTATGCTTGGAATTGTGAAGATTATAAAAAAACTGGTAAACAATAATAGAGTATATGTGTATGGGATAAATATACTATTGATGAACGTAATAATATTATTCGTTTTAGAGTTTTTAAACGTAATTTCTATAGGGAAGATAGGTTTTATATATGGAAAATTATTGACATCAGAAAGGCATCTACTACAAATACAGGTACTTCCAGATTTAATTTTCTTAAATCTAATAATGACCATATATCTAGTTATTATGATTAAAAAGGAAAATGATGAAAGAGCAAAGCAAGATTTGATGAATAGCAAACTAAAACTTCAAGAAGAATACTATTCTAGCCTTGAAGAATCTCAGATGCAGGTGAGAAAATTGTACCACGATATGAAAAATCATCTTGAAAATATAAGTAATCTCAATCAAAACAGCGAAGAATCAAGGCAGTATATAGATGAATTGAAGGAACAATTAAATAATAGCAACGATGTAAAAAGCACTGGAAATGCTATAGTAGATATAATTTTAAACGAAAAGAAAAAAGTTTGTATCAAAGAAGGTATAGATTTTGAAACCAATGTAAACTCTAAGGAATTGAGCTTTATGAAGAATGCAGATATATCTAACATTTTCTCAAATGTGTTAAACAATGCGATTGAAGCTTGTCAAAAGATTGAGAATGGAGAGAAATATATTAAACTTGAGGTGTATAAAATAAAGCGGTACTATGTAATATACTGTGAAAACAGTAAAACAAATAAGATAAAAAGAGCAGGAAGTAGATTTATCACGGAGAAAAAGGACGACTTTGTCCATGGAATAGGAATTAGAAGTATTGAAACATCTGCAAAGGCTTATGATGGAGATGTTGTGATAGACTATGATGATGATAAATTTATGATAAAAATATTAATACCTTTAAACTAATGGAAATAGAGGGACTGTTGCATAAATTGCAGCAGTCTTTTTATTATTATAATCTTTTATAAATTTACTATATGCAAGAGTGGATAAATCAAAATTTGCTAATCCTTTGTTATTATGAAAGCATATGAGATATAGACAAACTTCTCTCCAGGCTTCAGCGTGCGTGTAAGTAATATGTATTGTTGTGAATAAAATACACGCTTGCAGATTGTCGAGAGAGTTTTGTCTATATAACTCATATGCTAGATACCATTAATAGTTTTAGCAAATTTTGATTTTATCCACTTTTTTAGTTAGTAAATTTATAAAAGATTAAATAATAAAAATGTACTGTAATACAATATACTATAACAGTTACAAGATTGTTCAACATCAAGTTTATTTATGAATTTACTATATAAAAACTGTATAAAATCAAAATTTATAGGGATAATAGCTAACTTGGTAGATTGAAGGTCATAGACAAAACGAACTCGACAATGCAACTTGATTGCCTGGAGAGGAGTTTGTCTATGACTTCAATCCCCGAGAGATATTAACGTATAAAATTTGATTTTATACAGTTTTTTTACCGTTTAGGCACATTTTCATACCATTCGCGCACAATTTAATTATTTAAGAAAATAAAATGATAATATGATTTTATCGAATAGTTAAATGAGGAGTGTGAATAAATATGGTATTTAGTAGCTTGCTTTTTATATTTTTATTTTTACCGATAACACTTTTAATGTATTATGGGGCAAAAGATAAGTGGAAAAATATAGTTCTTTTTATAATGAGTTTACTTTTTTATGCGTGGGGAGAGCCTGTGTATGTCTTACTTATGATATTTTCAACAATTGTGGATTATACACATGGAATGAAAGTAGAAGAAAATTTAAATAAAGGAAATAGAAAAAAAGCATTTAGATATGTAATATCTTCGGCGATTATTAATCTAAGTTTGCTTGGATTTTTCAAATATGCTGATTTTATAGTATCTAATGTAAATATTGTATTCAATACAAATATTCCTTTACTTCATTTACCTCTTCCAATAGGAATATCTTTCTATACATTCCAGACAATGTCATACACAATAGATATTTACAGAGGAGATGCAAAAGCTCAAAAAAGCATAATAGATTTTGGAACTTATGTTGCACTATTCCCTCAGCTTGTAGCAGGTCCTATAGTACGCTATCAGACTGTAGCCGACCAAATAAATCAAAGAATTCACTCAGAAGAAAAATTTGCTGATGGTGTAAATAGATTTTGTATAGGTTTAGGAAAAAAAGTCATATTGTCTAATCAATTAGCTGTTGTGGCAGATGGAGTGTTTAATGCAGCTATTGGAAATATATCGGTATTGGAATCGTGGTTAGGAATAATCTGTTATACATTACAAATATATTTTGATTTTAGTGGATATTCAGATATGGCTATCGGTCTTGGGAAAATGTTTGGATTTGATTTTTTAGAGAACTTCAATTATCCATACATATCTAAAAGTATTTCAGAATTTTGGAGAAGATGGCATATATCTTTAGGAAGTTGGTTTAGAGATTATGTTTATATACCATTAGGTGGAAGTAGAGTATCAAAGTTAAAGATATATAGAAATATATTTATAGTTTGGTTCTTGACAGGAATGTGGCATGGAGCAGAATGGACATTTGTAATATGGGGACTTTTATATGGATTGATAATAGCAATGGAGAGAGCCTTTTTGAATGAATGGCTGGAAAAGAGGTCTAATGCTTTCAGACATATATACGTATTATCTACAGTAACATTATTGTTTGTAATATTTAGATCTTTAACAATTGGAGATGCACTAGACTTTTATAAAGTTATGTTTGGATTATCAAATAATCCAATAGTAAGTAATCAATTATACATATATATTATAGACTACTGGTATGTGATAATAGCAGCTATGATACTATCAACTCCAGTAGTAAAAATAGCAAAAGAATATATAAATTCAAAAATAGATGTAAATGAAAGTAAGAGTTTACAGATTTTATACGGGCTAAGTCTGAGTATGTGTGTATTAGTATCTACAATAATGCTTTGTAGTTCTACATACAATCCGTTTCTATATTTTAGATTTTAAAAAATATTGAAGGGAGAAGAATAGAAAATGAAAAAGAATAGATACATAATAATTCCTTTTTTGGTTATAATAGTTACATTTTTTGTATTTAATACTATTTCTCCAGATAAAGAATACAGTAAAGTAGAGAATAGAACGTTGAGTAAAAGACCTAGCTTAGAAAAAGTAGGAGGAGAAAATTTTTCAAAAGAATATGAAGACTATTATAATGACCAATTTGTATTTAGAGATTTTTTAATAGGTGTAAATACAGTTACAGACTATATTCTAAACAAGACAGAGGTTGGGAATTACTATGTTGTAGATAATAACTGGATTTTGGGAAAATTTCCAAATGTATTTAATGAAAAGCGACTTAATAGATATTCAAATGCTATAAATAAATTGGCTAAGGTTGGAAAAAGTGAAGGTAAGGATGTTTATTTTGCTATGACACCGCACAAAACTAATGTACTTAAACATATTTATCCAAAGTACATAGAAACAAGCAGCATAGATAAGAATATTAAGGGATTTGAGGATAAACTTAATAAGGAAGTTATAAATTATATAGAGATGGATGATTATATGATGAACAAATTTAGTAAAAAAGAATTGGAAAGTATGTATTTTAAAACTGATCACCATTGGAATGGAAAAGGAGCATTTGAAGGATTTAAAAAAATTATAGAAGAGATGGATTTGGATATAAGTTCAGAAAATTTAAAAAATATCTTTAGTAAGTATAAAGAAGTAACTGTAGATAGTAAAAAATTTAATGGAAGTTATAACAAAAATATATGTATGGTTGTAAGAGAAAAAGAGTACCCAGATTATTTAACTATTAAAGAAAATAAAAATAACGATGTTGAATACTTTTTAAATGGAGAAAATGTTAAGGAAGAAGATGTAATTGCTACGAGTAGACATGAAGAAGAATGGGATTATGGAGGAGCGTATTCTCGTGGAGCACAGATGAATATATTAAAAATAAAGAATAAAGATGCATTTTCGGATAAAAAGATATTGGTAATTAGAGATTCTATGCAAGGAGCGACTACTTGGTTGTTTAGAGATTTTTTCAAAGAAACAGAGTTAATTGATTCTAGAAATATATCAGATATCAAAAAAAATTATACAGAGATTATAAAAGAGAGCGATGCAGATATAGTATTGTTTATGTTTAATAGTTCGGGGTTTGACTCAATGATAAATGAAATGATAAAAAAAGGTATATAAAACTACCATTCAGGCACATTTTTATACCATTCAGACCAAATTTATAATATATAAAAAATAAAATGATATTATTTAATTAATCAATCACACAAATAAATTATAAAAAATTTTTCTAAAAAAGAGGTGAGAATATGAAAAATACAAACTTAAAAAAACTTACCAAAAGCAAAATGCTTATGGTATTTATATTTGCTTTAATAGCGGTTGTACTAATACTTGGAGTAGATGCGGTAAAAATTTCAAAGAGTAAAGATGAAGCAGATGAAATACAAAAGTCATATGGAATCTACCACACAGAATATGTTGGTATAACTGAGGAACAGATTTTGAGTCTTTTCAAAGAAAAAGATATTGAAAGAATAGACAACATTCAAAACTTGGGAGAAATTTCTACAGCTGATGGTTCAAAAGTTGAATTAAAGTCATTTGAAGGAAGATACTACGCAACTACACAGTATTTTGCTATGAAATCTCAAAAGCTTGTTGGGAAACAGGCTAGAAACAACAACGAGATTGTACTAGATGAAGAAGCAGCAAAGATTTTGGGAGTAGGTGACGATCTTGGAAAAGAAATTAATGTAAATCTTGAAAAAGAATACACAGATAAAAACGGAGAAAAGAAGACATTTAAAGAGAATAAGAAATTCAAAGTTGTCGGATTTGTAAAGAAAAGATACGAGGACAATACAAAAGTTGAGTCCAACATAAATAGACGGATAGCTTACACTTACGGAAATGGTAATGAAAACGTGCAAGGTCTTATATGGAATAAAGGACAAGAGCTAATTCCAGATGAGGCTGTTACATACGATGTGATATTAAGATTTAAAACAGGAAAAGAAAATCATATTGGCTCAAATGTAAATCTTGAAAAGAAAGTTGAGCAGGTAGGTGCTAGAAGTAAAATAGGAAAAGATAAAATATATCCAAATAGTAACTACATAAATAAACTTTCAAAAATAAGCATTGATTCAGAAAAATTGTGCAATAAAGGAAAAATAATTATTGTAATACTGGCAATATTGGCTGTAGTTGAAATAATTTACGCCGTATACACAAGAAAAAAGAGGTGAGAACATGAAAAATATATACTCTAAACTATCAATCAAATACCTTACTAAAAACAAGAACAGAACTGTGATGATGTTTTTAGGGGTAATTGCTGCGATTGCTTTGATATTTGGGCTAAACACAGTAAAAATTTCTCAGAGTATGAACAAAGCAAATGCACTGAAAAAAGTATACGGAAGCTATCACACAGAATACGTTGGAATAACTTTAGATCAGTTGAATAAACTAATGGGAGATGAAGATATTGCATCAATAGACGATGTTCAAAACCTAGGTGAGATAGTAACAGACAATGGTTTAAAAACAGAGCTAAAGTCTTTTGAAGGAAAATATGTCTCAGCACCATACTACTTCTCTATGAAATCTCAGGAGCTTGTTGGGAGAAAGGCTAGAAACAACAATGAGATTGTGCTAGATGAAGAAGCAGCAAAGATTTTTGGAATAAAGGACAAGCTTGGAAAAGAAATAACTGTAACTCTTAAAAAAGAATATACAGATAAAAATGGGAAAGAGCAGTTATTTACAGAGAATAAAAAATTCAAGGTTGTGGGAATTGTAAAAAGAAAATATGAGGACAATATAAGAGGAGCTGTTGAAGTAGGTGCAGAGATGAGTCGCCGGATAGCGTACACTTATGGAAATGGCAGCGATGAATTACAGGGAATTTCATTTACAAAAAATCAGAGAATAATTCCAGATGAGGCGGTAACTTACGACTCTATAGTAAAATTTAAAACTGATAAAGCTAAGTCATTTAGAGAAAGTATAGCAGTTGGAAACAAAGTAGAACAAGTTGCTATGAGAAATGGAATAGGAAGACCTACATTCTATCCAAACAGCAATTATATAAGTGAACTTTCAAATATACAGTTTTTACTTGAAAATATGTACGACAAAAATAATATGATTATAATACTAACTGTAATACTTCTTATATTTAATATATTCAACATAATGTGGGGAGAAATTATAAAAGAAGTTAGCCTACTTAGACTGGTTGGAGCTACTAAGAACAAAGTTAGAATGATGATAATGTATCAGTCGGCGATAATTGCGGTAATAGGAACAATTCTTGGGATATTAGTTGGAATAGTATTTTCAAAAGTTGGATTAATGGTGTTTAAGGATGCTAGTTTAACGGCACTTAAAATAAAACCTAAGCTATACATAGAAAGTGGAATACTAGTCCAGACAGTAGTTGTATCTCTGATTTCTGTAGTAATAGCAACTATTCCGCCGATTATAAAAATAGGAAGAGTATCTAGCTTAAATGCAGTTAGAGATATTTCAACACATAAGAGAAGAGAAAAACAGGGTGTATTTGGTAGATTTTTACAGAAAGTATTTGGAATATATGGATACATGGGAATGAGAAATCTAACTCTTAAAAAAAGCAGAACATTGATTTCTGTTATCTCGATAGCACTTGGCGGATATATGATAATGAACACATTCACATCTATGATGGGAGAAATAGACAATAATATAACTGATATATATTATAAATACGATATAGAAGCAACTCCTGGAGTAAGCAACGATATAGATACTTTTGGAATTGATAAGAAATATGTCGAAAGTTTGAATGGAATGAATGAGGTAGAATCTATAAATGCAAGATTTGACGGAGAGGCAAATGTGCAGCTTAAAAAGGAAAGTGCAAATAAGAGAGCTTTAAAATACTACGGAATAAAGGAAACAGATAACATAGACCTTTTAAGTCACATGAGATTTTACACTAATGATGCAATTGACGAAAGAATGAAGGATTATATAAAAGATGGATCTCTTGACAGTATAAAACATACAAAAGATGGATATGTAAATGTTGCAGTTTTAAATTATTTCTATGATCCTATAGACACGCATACATATCACGAGGTTATAAAAGGGCTTAAGGTTGGCGATATAATCCCAATAAATGTAAATTATCACAATGGAGATAAAATAGAGAGAAAGACAATAAATATCAGAGTAGGTGCGCTTATATCTCAAAGCTGGTTAGGTTATGGAGATCAGCTACTTCCATCTAGGGTGGAGCTGATAACATCTGATAGAAATATGAAAGCTATATTTGGAAAAGAAACATTTAATAAAATAGGAATAAACCTTAAAGATTCAAATACTGATGCAGAAAATAAAAAGGTCATAGACTATGTTGAAGATAATATACCAGCGCGGATAAGTAATAGATTTAATTTTGAAAAAGAGCAAAGGATGGCAGAGTTAGAAATGAGAAAAGAAGCGATAATAAGTTTAATTCTTATCGTTCTTATATCTATTTTAAATATATTCTGCACAGTTAGAGCTAATTTAATAATTAGAAGAAAAGAGATATTCACAATGAGAGCACTTGGAATGGATGTTTCAGGTATGAAGAAAATGAATAGGTTTGAAGCATTAACTTATGGTGTACTTAGCTCAATTGTGGGAATAGCAATAGCTGTTGTAAGTCTTTTGAAAATGGTTAAATGGCACAACGATGCGTATGTAAACTTTGGAATAGAGCATTTTATGGACTTTACATTTCCAACTGGAGGAGCGCTTGTATTTGTAATAACTACAATTATAGCTTGTTTGGTTGCAGTTTCTCTAGCAAATAGAGAATTTGCAAATAAGGAAATAGCAGATGGAATTAGGGATTTAGATGATTAAATTTTGATAGAATAAATTGATTTTAGACTTTATATTGCCATTTGTACCGATTTTTATACCGTTTAGGCAGTATGTATTGAAGGTAAATATTTAAAATGTTAATCTAATCGTAAATAAATGGCAGATAAATTTTATTCGCTAAATAAATTTTGGTGAATATAGAGGAGATGATATTTTATGAAAAAGACGTTAAAGATAGAAGGTTTGAAAAAATACTACGGAAAAGATGAGAGCCTTGTTAAAGCTGTAGACGGAATAGATTTAGAGATTGAAAATGGAAAATTTACAGCGATAATAGGGACATCTGGATCAGGAAAGAGTACACTTCTTCACTGTATAGCTGGACTTGATAAGCCTACAGATGGGAAAGTTTTTCTAGGGGATGAAGATTTATACAAGTTGAGTGATAGCGAGCTTTCTAAGATAAGAAGAAAGGAATTTGGGTTTATATTCCAGAGTTTTAACTTAATTCCTGTGCTTAGTGTATACGACAATATTGTGTTACCAATTCTTTTGGATGGCTCAAAGGAGGATCCAATCTATATTGATAGTATTATCAAGAGTATGGGACTTGAGGAGCAGGTGAAGAAGTTTCCAAATGAGCTTTCAGGTGGTCAGCAGCAGAGGGTTGCAATAGCTAGGGCACTTTCTAATAGACCATCAGTTATATTTGCTGATGAGCCTACTGGAAATCTTGATAGCAAGACAACTGATGAAGTTATGCAGGTGCTTAGAGATACTGTCAATGATTTTGGTCGGACACTTGTGATGATAACTCATAACCAGGAAATTGCGGAAACTGCGGATAGAATAGTGACTATTAGTGATGGGAAAATTATAAGTGATAAGTAAATACGGGGAAAGATAAAAAAGACCATTTCGTCTACAGGCTTCAGCTACGGCTTTTTGCCTTCGCTTGCAGATTGTTGACGGAAATGGTCTTTTTTTTATCTTTCCATATATTTACTACTCACAGAAAGGGAGGAGTATATCTGCATATACATCCTCCCTTTTTATCAGTTTTTATTTACACTCGCAAATTTTGAAGGAAAACCTATTGAAATATTTTACTAATAGGCATCAAATAAATTTTAACATTTTGATAGCATTAGTTTTATATCCATTCCATTCTAATTTTATTTTTTCACAAGGGATAAAACCTTGTTTTTTCCAAAAATCAACTGCGTTATGATCATAATTATACACAACATCAATTCTAACTTTATTGGCATGATTCTCTTTAAAAAGCTTTTCTAACTGATTATATACTATACTACCAAGACCTTTTCCTTGTTGATTAGCATCAATCATTAGCAAAGATAAATAAACTTCTTCTGATATTTTAAAATCACATATTCCAATTATATTACTCATACAATCTTTTATAACTAGAGAATTAAATCCAATATTTTTCATTTCTTTAATTTCATTAGTTATAAATTCTCTAGAAACTTCGGTAATACCCATATGATTTTCTAAAAAATGTGTATTAGAATTATAAATATCTAAAATTTTATCTATATCAATTTCAGTTATTGTATCAATTTTATAATTAGACATAAATATCCTCCAATTTTGTGTATTATCTAATGATTAAATAATATTTAATATGAAATTTTGAATTACACTTGTATAAAAATAGGCTATCACATTAATTGATATAAATGCAATAGCCTATTTTATTAAATTTTCTTTATTTTGTGATAATAGGTTTGCCATCTTTATCCAATAGAGGTGTTAATCCTCCACCAAAGCCACTTGCGATGAAGAGATAGTTTACTCCTGTTTCTTTGTCAACTAATATTGTTTTTTCGCTTTTTAAACCTGTTTCTTGATAAATAACTTCAAATCTATCTTTTTTACTCATTTAGGAACACCTCCTAAGTTAAAAATTATTTTTATTTACTTACATTATAATCACAAATAATCCAGTAGACAATAAATATACTGAAATATTTATTTTATCTTTAGAATATTTAGAAAAATTTAATAGAAAGTTATATAAAAGGATCAATATATCCTAAAGTAATAGCCTTATTATAAGCTTCAATAGAATTTGTAGCTCCTAACTTTTCATAAATATTTTGGAGGTGATTATAAAGAGTTCTTTCGCTAATATATAAATTTTTAGCTATTTCATGCCTACTTTTTCCGGTTCCAATGGCTTTAATAATTTCTACTTCACGCTCAGTTAGTGAATCTATTAGAGGGGATAAAGTAGTTTTATAACCACTATTAATATTAATAAGCTTTTTTATTAAATCGTCAGAAGAAGTGGATTTGTCAATATAGCTTACGGCACCCTTTTTAATGGCTTCTTGTTTATAAATTGGCATATCATATGAGGAAAGCATAACAATTTTCAAATCTGGCTGTTTATTATATATACTTTCTATTAAATCAATACCAGAACAATTTGATTTTTCTCGTAGATTGACATCAAGCAATAAAATATCCCACATATCTTTAGAAAGAATATCCCAAAAGTCTGATTCATTACTTACATAGTAGCAGACAGAGATTTCATTACTATCTTCTAAAAGTCTACTTAGACTTTCTCCAAATATTTTGTGATCATCAAATAACAATATTTTCATTTTTTATCCTCCTAAAACAACTATTGTGGTTAGAATTCCATTATTTTCTAAGTAATTAATATTACCGCCAGTACCTTTTATTAAGAGCGTTAAAAATAATAGACCTCCTTTTGAAGAACGGATGCTTTCAATATCACCTGGTTTTACACCATCATTTTCACAAGTAATTACGATATTATCATCTTCATTTAGAGATATTTCTAAATAGATAAAAGTTGCATTAGCGTGTTTATAAATATTATTTACAAGTTCCTTAATTATCTGCATAGTTTGATTTAAGTTATTATATTTTTTTAAAGCAATCATTGATTCCTTATCAATATTAAAATCTAGGAATATATTTTTATCTGGATATAGTTTTTTTATAGAGGTAAATATGTATTCAATATGCTCCCATGAAGAGTACCCATCAAATATATTAGAAGAATAGAAATTCATCATGTTTCTAACTCTAACCTCTAAATCAGATAATATAACTTTTGTATTATTAATATCTGGTGAACGAAGTGACAAAAGATTTTTGGCAGCGCAAATATCTTGAATAACATCATTATGGAGTATTCTTGAAAAATCATCCCTTTCATTTGCAATATAATTAGTTAATTCATAGTACTTTGTTAATTCATTATAATGATCCTCCATGTCATCGAGATGAATAATAGCAAAAGTTTCAAATAACAGCATTATAAGTTGAAAAAATACATTGATTTGCAGTGTAGATAAACCAAAGCAGAAGAATACAACTGTGAATAATGGAATTATAAAAACAAGAATATATTTTGCTTTTGTTTGAGTAATTGGAAGAATATTAATTTGTTTAAGATTTATATATCTATAATCAATAAAAATTCCTAAGAATATGCCTAATAATATAGTTATAGTAGAAAGAATTTTTAGATTAAAAAATGACATTGTAATAGCCAAACTTCCAAATAAAAAACTAATTATCCTTCCTTTACTTGAGTTAGTTTTTATTATCATTATACCTAAAAGTAATTCGAAAAATAGAAATACACAAGCATATAAATTAGAAAAGCTACTATACATTAAAGATGCAATAAATGATATAGAAAGAACATTCCAACTATATTCAAATATTGTTGTTTCTTGTCTGGATGCCATTACATGAAGGTAGAGTAAATTGAAATAATAAAGTAATATAGCAATTGATAATAAATTAATCGTTCCATCATGTGTAATTACTTTATTCATTTTATCAAGTATAACCCATAAAGTAATAATTCCTGCATGAAGAAATAAGTATGTATAAAAGTGCTTATCTTTCATTTAATATTTCTCCTCTCTACTAAAATTCGTTGTTTAAAAGTATGATGATACAATATGCTCTTTATTTAATAAACATAAAATACATATAGTCAAAAATATTATACTCACTAAAGAAAATAATAGCAAGACCAATGCATTTTCAGTTTTTATAAATAAAATATATTTTAAAATAGTTATAAGAATATGAACTAGTGTTGCAAATACAGGAATAGTTTTAAACCAATTCATATTTCTGATCCAAAGGATAATAATATTTATGAATAAAGAATATAACATACAAAGCATCAGGAAATAAGTGTTTAATAATAATATAATATTTGGCATGTTAATACAAACTATAAAAAGAAGTGGAAATAAAAGGAGAATAGTTGCTAGTAATAAAGATAGAGTATTTTCAATTATTATACTTTTAAGTTTTATACCATTGGCAAGTTTCCATTCTATTCTCCTTGTAATTTTTTCTTCTTGCAGCATAGATTTGCTTATTTCACTGGCAAAGAATATAAATAAACATATATATCCATCAAGTAGAAGGTATTCTATATTAATATTAAATAAAATTTCTTTTGAAAAATCATTTAAGTTCATTAAAGAAAGTGTTCCAAAGAAAGTTGCTATTAAACTCATAAATATAAAATTCCAATTTAATATCTTTCTAATATTTAAAACTATTAAATCCATTCGCTATCACTCCTAATAATAGTCTCGTTGTTTATATTGTGAAGCTTTAGGTAGCTAATTATTATAAATATTATGCAAAGTATAAAGTTTATTGCAATAATAAAATATTCAACACCGATATGATACTGATTTACAAATAAGATAATTTTTTCAGATAACATAGAAATTAAATAAACGAGTGCAAAATTACAGAAGAATAGAATATTTTTAAATAATTTTACGCGTTTTACATCAAGGACGATTATATTCAAAGTTAAAATTTCACAAAAGCTGAGAATAATAGTACTAAGATAAACAAATACAATAGTTCCAAAGTCAATTTTCCAATTTATGAAATAATAACAACTCATAAAAATAAAGAAAGGTATAAGCCCTGAAAAACGGAAAATCTGAATTGAATAATTTTTTATAATTTCTTTTATATCAATTCCTGAACCTATAAAAAATTCAATTCTTCGGCTCAATTTATCTTTTGCTGTTAAATCTACAACCATAGAATGAATTGCTCCCCTCTGAGTGGACAAGTGAAATAAATAAATTCACTTTAAACTTAGAAGGGAGCAATTTTTATGCCTAGAAGTAATGTAACCGCAAAACAAAAATTAGATGCAGTAAAAAAGATTCTTTCTGGCGAAGAAAGTCGAAGACATATTCGGCAGATTTATGGTGTAGCTCATTCTTCTGTCGAAGAATGGATTTTAAAATATCAAATAAAAGGAGAAAAAGCTTTTAGTGATAAATTTCAAAAAGTTGAATATTCAAAGGAAGTTAAAGAAGCAGCAGTTAAAGCATATTTAAATGGTGATGGTTCACAAAATGAAATTTGTAGAATTTATGGACTTAATTCAAGAAGTCCACTTGAACAATGGATAAAGGAGTATAATAGTAATAAAGAACTAAAATCTTCTAAATCTATTGGAGGAACTATTATGACTAAAAATAAAAAAACTAGCTTTGAAGAAAGAGTTGAAATTGCTCAATATTGCATTAAATTTGGACATAGTTACAGCGAAGCTGCTGAAAAATATAACATATCATATACACAAGCACGTAGCTACGCTCTTAAATATAAAGAATCTGGCAAGGATGCTCTAAAAGATAAAAGAGGAAAAAGAAAATCTGAAGATCAATTAACAGAAGTAGAGCATCTTCGCAGAGAAATAAAACGATTAGAAAATGAAAAAAGACAGGCTGAAATGGAGATAGCTTTATTAAAAAAAATACAGGAAATAGAGAGGAGGTGAGTTTGCAGAGAGTACGAAATAATTATATATACACAGCTATAAAAGAAGTACATGAAAAACATCATTATCCAATAA
>NZ_QUGE01000009.1:0-745 GCF_003478825.1 Peptoclostridium sp. AF21-18 | reverse complement strand
ACACAAGCACGTAGCTACGCTCTTAAATATAAAGAATCTGGCAAGGATGCTCTAAAAGATAAAAGAGGAAAAAGAAAATCTGAAGATCAATTAACAGAAGTAGAGCATCTTCGCAGAGAAATAAAACGATTAGAAAATGAAAAAAGACAGGCTGAAATGGAGATAGCTTTATTAAAAAAAATACAGGAAATAGAGAGGAGGTGAGTTTGCAGAGAGTACGAAATAATTATATATACACAGCTATAAAAGAAGTACATGAAAAACATCATTATCCAATAAGTTCTCTATGTAAAATAAGCAATGTAAGTAAAAGTGGTTACTTTAAATGGTTAAAACATCAAAAAACTTACAATGATATAAGAAATGAAAAAATTGCTAATATCATAGAAAAAATACACTCTGACTATCCTGACAAAGGCTACCGCCGTATTAGAGATGATTTATACAGATATTATAATATAAATGTAAATGATAAAAGAATACTACGTATTTGTCGTGTACTTCAAATTAAATCAACTATAAAATATAAAAATAATGGATGTACAATTCAAAATCAACATCCTACATATACAACAGAAAATATTCTTAATAGAAATTTTAAAGCTGATGCACCTGATGAAAAATGGCTAACAGATGTGTCAGAGTTTCACTACTATGTAAATGGAGAAAAACATAGACTTTATCTAAGTGCAATTCTAGATCTTTATGATAGAAGAATAGTTGCTTATACAATCGGAGATTCAAA
>NZ_QUGE01000008.1:0-86456 GCF_003478825.1 Peptoclostridium sp. AF21-18 | reverse complement strand
ACACAGGTTTTCCACAGAATTTGAAGTATTATAATATCCTTGTAATTAAAAAAGGGGCTCAAGGCCCCTCTTTTAATTGAGTGTTTTTTCAACTCTGTTATTATTTTTAAATTATTTATTATGTATTTTTGGTAGCATTCTAACTGCAACTATTGCTAATATTACACAGCATACTTCAACTAATGCTAATGTATGTATAGATGAAACAGATGCTAATGATTTAGCAGCAGCTTCTGCAGTTCCGTTAGCCATTACTCCAGCCATTCTTGTTGTAACTGTGTTTGCAAATAGTGGTACGAATACCGCAACACCAAATGGAGCTGATATATCTCTGAATAATCCGTATGTTCCTGTTCCTGATCCAGCTTCTGCCTGAGATAATCCAGATAATGAAACTTTCATTAGGATTGTTGCATTTCCTCCAAGTCCTATACCTAACATTCCTAGAGATCCAGCTAATATTGCGAATGGTGCAGTTTCTGTGAAGAAGTACATCATTGCACAACCTATACCAGTGAATAGAAGTGATCCTGTAAGTACAGTCTTTGGTTCTTTTTTATCTGCCATAGGTCCTATGAATACTGAACCTAAAGACATACCTATGTAAAGGATTGATATTGCGAAACTTGATATTATTGTATTTTCTGGCTGAGTAGCTCTAACGAATAATATTACGTTAGTCATATTGGCCTGCATTAATCCCTGAGTAAGGAATAGTATTAATACTGGTAATATGAATTCTTTACGTTTCATAAATTTACCACTTAATATTGGGTTTTCAGCACTGCTTTCAGCTTTTATTAATAAGAATAATGTTACTAAAGCTACTGCTGTAACACCTAGGAATGGAGCTGATGTCCAACCTATATTCTGTCCGAATGATGGTATACATAATACTAAACTGAAGAATATTAGTACGCATACTGCACCTTTTTTATCGAAGTTATCAAGACTTTTCTTTTCAAAGTCTGTTTTCTTAATCATTACTGAACATATGAAGAATGTTACTACACAAAGGGCAACACAAACCCACATCATCATTCTCCATCCAAATGCCTGCATTATTAATCCACCACAAGTTGGACCAACAACAACTGCAGCACTTGATATTAACATATAAAGAGCGAATCCTTTACCAGTTTCTTCTGGTGGATATTCAGTAACTATGTAAGCCATTATAACTGGAGCTATAGCCGCTGTACCAACCCCAACTATAAATCTTGCACCTAGCATGAATATTAATGAAGATGCTATTGCTGTTAATACGTTACCTATTGTGAATACTATGATTCCTAATAATAAAGTTTTACGACGTCCAAGTACGTCACCTAATTTACCAAGTATTGGAGCACATGCAGCTGTAGACATTGCAAGCGCTAGTGCTATCCATGTAGTATTGTTATCGTTAAGACCCATATCTGCTACGAATGCAGGTGCTAGAACGGCTGTGAAACCACCTATAAGACCTACTAGTAACGCTGCTATAGCAAATGGGATAAAGCCTTTTTTATAGTTTGCGTTTGTTGCTGTCATTTCAATTCTCCTTGTATAAAATTTAAGCAATTTTTATTTTGTTTTTTTTATAACATTTGTTTATAATATCAAGCCTGTCAAAATTTTCATTCTGGCAGGCTCGACATTTATCTTTTATTGTTTAATACGTTTCTTATTTATCTTTTTTAGCCATGTGAGGTATAACCTGATCTAATTTATAACGTTTTATAGTTGTTTCAAGGTCGAATTCGTTTACGATACCTTTAGCGTATAAATCGTTAACTTCTTCTTCAGAGTATCCAAGATCTCTAAGTATGTCTCTGTTGTCCATACCAAATAATGGAGCACCTCTCCATATTTCAGAAGGGTTGTTTTTGAATTTGTTTATTAATCCAAGACCTTTTATGTGTCCCATCATTGGGTCATCCCATTCCATTATAGTTCCACGAGCATTCCAGTGAGGATCGTTTAAGCAGTCTTCAAGATCGTAAACTCTCTGGCATGGTATCTGAGCATCTATCATAGCTTTTTCAACTTCTGGCATAGTTCTTTCAGCAACGAATGCTTCCATAGCTTTTTCCATTCTCTGTCCAACTGGAGTATTTATCATCCATCCAGTGAATCCTTCTGGGAAGTCTGGGTCACCAGTACCAGGAGCTGGAAGTCCTATTACAGGGAATCCTCTCTTACATACTTCAGCACCAGTCATACCTATGAATATAGTTCTTCCATCTTTACAAGTATAGAAGCTGAATAGAGCTGCCTGAGCATCTTTGTTACCAGTTTTTGGAACACTTACACCATCAGTAGCGTACTGTATCATACGTCCGTCCATTATACGAGCTAATGCTTCGTACTGAGCTATATCTACAGATTCTCCTTTTCCAGTTAACTGAGTACTTACATAGCATGCTAACATTGCCCAGCAAGTAGTAAGACCACATACGAAGTCACTTAGGTAAGGATTTATTTTTAATGCTTCATTAACACCATTTAATGACATGTATCCACTGAATGCCTGCCCAACAGCATCATAAGAAGCTTTTGTTACGTATGCTGGATCTCCAACCTGTCCGTATCCAGAAACGTGAACTATAGCTATTTTAGGGTTAACTGACCATATAACTTCATCAGAAAGTCCTAGTCTATCATACTGTCCACCTTTTGATGATTCAACCCATATGTCAGCCCATTTTATTAAGTCTAAGAATATTTTTCTACCTTCTTCAGATTTTATATCAGCAACCATTGATAACTGGTTTCTGTGGTTCTGAGGGTATCCATACCAACCTCTCTGGTTGTCTGGTTTTTTAGGCCCTTCGAAGTGTATAACTGTAGCACCACATTCTGCTAAAAGTCCACCACCTAGAGGTCCTGCTATGTTAGATCCACTATCTAATATTTTTAATCCAGAAAGTGCACCAAATTTAGGAAAATCTTTTAATCCAGCCATTTTATTTCTCCTTTTCTTTTAAAGAACATTTTTTATATTAATCGTCGTATTATCTATCTAATTACAGTTTTAAATTAAAGTAAATCTTATGATGGTCTATAAGCACCGTCAACGCTTACAGTTGTAGCTGTTATACCACTAGCTAAGTCAGAAGCTAAGAATAAGTAAGTATTAGCTATTTCTTCTGGTTCTAACATTCTCTTCATTGGGAATGAGCTTAGGTATCCATCTAATATTTCTTCTGGTATATTACCAACCATTGGAGTGTTAACAACACCTGGTGCAACACCAACAACTCTTATGTTTTTACGTATTATTTCTCTACCAAGAGCCTGAGTGAATCCTACAACAGCTGCTTTACTTGTTGGGTATCCAACTCCTGATAATGATCCGTGTATTCCTGTTACAGAAGCAGTATTTATTATAACTCCTTCTTTTCTACCTTTCATGCACTGGTAAGCTGCCCAAGCACCGTTGAATACACCAGTTACATTTATATCCATCATATATTTGAATTCTTCTGGACTAACTCTTGAGAATACGTTTGAGCTAGTAACACCAGCATTGTTTATCATAACGTCTAATCTTCCGTATTTTTCAGCTACTGCACCAACTGCAGCCATAACTTCATCTCTATTAGTTAAATCTGGAGCAAATCCTAATACTTCTTTATCTGGGTGAGTTTCTTTTAATTCTGCTTTAGCAGCGTCTACTTCTTCCTGAGTTTTTCCGAATATAGAAACTGTTGCACCGTTATCCATGAATATTTTTGCTGCGCAAAGACCTATACCACTTGTTCCACCTGTTATTATAACTATTTTGTCCTGTACTAAGTTCATTGTCTTATCTCCTTCTACTTTAATTAAGATTTTAAAAGATTATAGTTTTTTAGTTTATTTTTCAGAGGGCTGGCTGTTTACCAGCCCCCTGTTTATATCTTGTTTATTAGCAATCAATTATTATTTTTCTTTATGCATGTTGCTAGTTATATGTATTTTTGGATCTCTCATGAAATGTTCTTCAAATATACGAACATATCCAGTTTCTTTTATGAACCACTGTCCATCTATTTTTTCATATTTATCTGTGTAGAATGCACCACCGTTTATTCCAACGTTTTTGTATTTTCCGTCTGTGAATATTAGGTTGTCTTCTAGGTACCATCTTCCAGTTGCAGTAGTTTCACTGTCTATTGTTATTTCTGGAGTATGTCCCATATGCATACTTATTTCTTCTTTAGGCATTGCTGCTGCTAAGTATTCAGTTATTTCTTTTGGGCTGTGGAATACTAATTTTCCATCAGAGTAAGAAGTTTCTATGTTAGGAGAAAGAGTAGTTTCTAATTCATCCCATAATTTTCCATCTAAGCAACGGAAATATTTAGCTTTTAACTGTTTTATAGCTTCTATATCGTTTAATCTCTGTATTTCTTTTTCTAATGCTTCTATTCTTGCTTCTAAAGTCATTTTATTCGCCTCTTTCTAATAATTTAATAACCTTTAATTTATATAATTAATTTTTAAATTATATACTCATACCTACTTCGTAACCTTCCTGAGTAGCTATTCTAGCATCTCTAGCACCAGCTGCGTCACCTATTACGTTGAATGGAACACCTAATTCTTTACATTTTTCCTGTAAATCTTCACTTGGTCTAGCAGTTATACCTGTACAGATTACTGCTGCATCACATTCTAACACACCTTCAGTAACTTCCTGAGTTTTCTTGTTAGTCATTATGTAGTGAAGTTTTCCTGGTTCTATACCAACTATGTTAGTTCCAGACATTTTGTTTATTTTGTAGTATTTGAATTCTGGGTTCATGAACATTCTTCTAAGCATGCTTAGACCTGTACCAACACCTTTTCTTTCTATAGCTGTTACCTGAGCTCCTCTAGCTGCTAAGTACTGAGCAACTTCTGTACCAACTAATCCACAACCAACTACTGCTACATGTCCTTTTGGTTCTACTTCACCTTTTAATACCTGATACTGAGTGTAAACTTTGTCACTATCTATACCTGGTATAGCTGGAGCTACGTAATCAGATCCTATAGCTATAACAACATGGTCTGGAGCGAATTCTTCTATTAATTCTGGAGTAACTTTTGTATTGTATCTAACTTCTATTCCTAAACGAGCTACTTCTTCAGCTTCCCATTTAGCTGCAGCTGCCCAATCTTCTTTCATTGGAGCTTTACCTGCTAATACGAACTGTCCTGCTAAGTGATCAGAAGCTTCGAATATAACTGGTTCATGTCCACGTTTTTTAAGTACTTCAGCTGCTAATATACCAGCCATACCACCACCGATTATCATAACTTTTTTAGGTTCATCAGTTTTTGGCATACCTTTGTATTCTAAGCATAAGTGAGGGTTTCTTGTACAAGTTATGTGAGTCATCTGAGGGTTTATAACTGCATCGTAGCATCCCTGGTCACATCCTATACAATGACGTATTAAATCTTCTTTACCTTCTCTAACTTTAGCAACCCAATCCTGATCTGCTAACTGAGCACGACCTATACCAACTAAGTCAAATTTTCCATCTGCTATTACCTGGTTAGCCATTTCTCCTGTGTTTATACGACCAACACCCATTACTGGTATTTTTATCTGTTTTTTGATGTTGTATATGTTTTCTATATTGAAACCGTGCTGTAAGTTGAAAGGAGGAACTTCGTAAACTGTTGCGAATGACTGAGCATTACCTCTTGATAAGTCAGCTACGTCTACTCCTAAATCAGCACATCTATTTATAAATTCTACTATTTCTTCTTCTGTCATTACTTCATCCATTAACTCATCTATGCAGTCAACTCTCATGAAGAATGGCATATCTTCTGGTATATTTGCACGTATAGCTTCAACTACTTCGAAGCAGAATCTGCAACGATTTTCAAAGTTTCCACCATATTCGTCAGTTCTTTTATTCATTCCTGGACTTAGGAATTCATGAGGTAAGTAACTGTGTGCTGCATGGAATTCAACTGCATCGAATCCAGCTTCAACAGCTCTTCTTGCACCTTCTCCAAACTCTTTAACTATTTCATGAATACGTTCAACTGTTATAGTATCTGGTGTTTCTAATGTATTTGTTTTATCAAAGAACATCTGTGGGCTGAAACCACCATGCCATAACTGAACAGCCATTTTACCGCCAGCTTCGTGAACAGCATCTGTTAATTTTTTTAACTGAGCTACATGATTGTCATTGTATAATCCCATGTACATATATGCATGAGGTGCTGGACATAGCGCAACACATTCAAATATATTTAATGCACAACCTGCTTTTGCTCTTGCAACATGGTAAGCTATCATATCATCGCTTAAATCATGTTTATTTTTTGCCATTTTTGTATTCATACCTGGTAGAACTATTCTGTTTTTAAGTTCTAAACCTCTGATTTTAAATGGTGAAAAAAGTGCGTCGTAACTCATTTTAGACCTCCTAAATTTACCTTAATTAATTTATTTTATTAATTTGATTTATTTTCCACTGCACTTGGTGCAGATAGTTAACTAACTTTATATCCTAGCAAACTTTATTAACTAGATTTTTTTCTATTAAGCCTTTTAGCATCTTATCTCTGTTTACCTTTCCATTATCACCTCTTGGTATGCAAGGAACAAATGTAAAGCTCTTTGGAACTTTATATGGTAATAAGTGTTTTCCTAAGTACTCGATTAATTCTTCTGCTGAAACTTCTTCTTTCTTCTGTACTATTGCGTGTAATCTTCTTCCCCACTCTTCATCAGGTATTCCAACTACCACAGCATCAACTACTTTTTCATAAGCTGTTAGTACTGTTTCAACTTCAGTCGCAAATACGTTTTCTCCTCCTATAACAAGCATATCGCTCCTTCTATCAGAGAAGTAAAGGTATCCATCTTCATCCACATAACCAAAATCTCCAACACTTCTAAATCCACCGTCTTTAGTTTCAAGTGGTTTGTGATTGATATATTCTGTCATGCAACAAGCACTTGGTGAAGTCATATAAATTTCTCCAACCTCGTGTGGTCCTAATTCATTTCCTTCTTCATCTCTTATTGATATTCTGCTTCCTCCTAATGGAAGACCTACGCTTCCATAGTGCTTAAGCCATTCATCTCCTCTTATACAAGTGATACCGATTGCCTCTGTCATAGAGTACATTTCGTGAACTTTTTCAGCTCCTATTATATCGATCCACTTTTCTTTTAAATATGGAGAACAATATCCACCAGTATGGTGTAATGCTTTTATTGATTCAAAATCTTTTTTATCAACATTTGCTAATTTTATTATTCTATTCATTAATGTTGGAATCATCTGTATAAATTCTATCTTGTATTCTTTTATATATCTGACTATACTTTCAGGTCTTAAATTTCTAGGTATTATTAATGTATTTCCTACAAATAATCCATTAAATGCTGCTGTGTGAGGAGCACCATGGAAAAGTGGACCTACTAATAATTGTCTTTGTTCAAATTCCATACCTGACATTTCAAACCAGCTTTTTATAATTTCATCAGATAAGCCACTTGCTACATTCTGTTTTATGAACTTTGGCTCTCCTGTTGTTCCTCCAGATGGAGAAATCATATTAGGATTTGCAGCTATATCTTCTGGCATTTCTTCTGATTCGTCTTTACAAACATCGAATACTGATTCTATTTTTATACTTTCTGTTCTGCAAGGCATTTCCTTATTTGTAAAAGAAACTGTTGGTTTTATTATTCTACATATATCACTAAGCTCTGTATCTGTTATTTTGCAAGAAACTGGCATATAACAACCTCCTGTTTTCCAAACAGCTATTGTTGCTAATATATGCTCTATTCCATTTGGGAAAGAAACCATTGCTACCTGCCCTTTTCCAAATCCCTTTTTCATTAAATACCAAGCTAGTTTATTTGAAGCTATGTGAAGTTCCTTCCAAGTGATATCTCTCACATTTTCTTCTTTATCTATATATATGATAGCTTTTTCATCTGGCTTGCATTTTGCTACATATTCTAACTGTTTTCCTGGAGTAACAAAATCTGATATTCCTGTATTAAATTTATTAAAATATTTATATTTTACATCATTCATATCGGTATTTTGCCTCCCTCTTTTCAAATCAAATCACTTTTGATTTATTGTAAAAACTTATGGTTACTTTTTTCTTTTTCAATTTGCTTTTTTCTTTATCGCCCTGTCTTGATATTATCTTAACATTTTTTCGAGATACAATATGTGCTAATAACTTGCTTTCTTACAACACTATAGATGACCTTTTCAAATATAAAATCTAATCTATTTATTGACAAAATCTGTGATTTAACTAACAAGTATTTTTGACTCTTTATTTTATTAATATTTTTTATTGTTTTTAATAATTAAAACTAGTTTTTTTGATTATTTTTTACTTTTATATATTTTTTTATATCGACACCCTCCATACTGTATACAATATTTTTATGCAAAAATACTGTTTATTCTCTATACAAAAAGGATAATTATAAAATCACATCTTTTGTCAAAAAACATTTATTTTATAAACCGATTTTTAGGAAACGTTTCTTTGAGGTATATTTTTAACAACTATACCATAATAAATATTTATTAATTATAACAATAGATCTATCTGCAATATCTATAGCTCATCCCAAAAGTAGTTATTTAGCATTTTAGCTAATAATTACTAGTTAAGTTTCTGAATTTTCATCTTTTTGTTATTTTGAAAGTAAAACATTATCATTGTTTTTACAAATTATGCTATAATACTAACAAAGAACACTTTTTTCTTGATAATGAAATTTTTTTATAAATTTTAATATAACTAAGTAAAAGGAAAGGAGATATTTTGAATGAAAGAAATACCAAAATCAAAATCAATTTGCGGTAGACCTGTCCATTCCGTTTATGTTGATAAAAATAAGTATCTTAGAATGCAAACTTATCACATAAGCGATATTACTCCTCCAACTTCTGAAAATGAATCTCTCTTTGTTTTGGTAAAACATGGATATGGTTCGATTATTATCAACGGAGTAGAGTTTAAACTAAAAGTTGGTGCATTTTTATGGCTGCAATCATACCATACCTTTACTATAAAATGTGAATCTGATGAGCCACTTGAATTGAAGATATGCGTTTATGATTATCCGCTATCTTCATTTTTAACGTTTAGAGAACCAACTCCTACAGCTATAGATGCAATAATGGATGCTACACCAGTTGTATATCTAGAAGGAAAGTTCTTAGAAAGAGTATATGATCTTTTTGACGACTTTGAGGAATTTAATGACTTTTATGACCCTGGAAGCTCTTTAATAAAAGTATCTATTTTAGGTGAGCTTTCAAAAATATTCATAGACCATAGTATGAGGGTATTTGCAAAAGAAGAACCTTCTCCAAAGCCACTTGGCTGGAATGCTATACTATATATAAGTGAATATTTTGGAAAAGACTTAACAGCAGAAAAGGTTGCTAAAATCTTTGATTCCAATGCCACTACATTAAATAGAGAGTTGAGAAATATAAGTGGCTACAATTTTATCAAAACTTTAAATAGGGTAAGAGTAAATATAGCAGCAAGTGCTCTTTTATACGAGGATATGTCTCTTTCATATATAGCTACTCACTCAGGATTCTCTTCTGAGGTTGTTTTTTATAGAATATTTAAACAATACGTGGGCGTAACCCCTGTAGAATACAGAAAACAGATTATTAATCACAAAGAGGATAAGGTTTACAGAGGTATGATCATGTCTACTTCTCTTATGCAGATTTTAAATCACGCATATGATAACTTCTCTTCTTCTGTTGACTTAAAGGATGCTTCTAAGAGTCTATTCTTATCTGAGAGTACTATAAGAAATATCATTTTTGATAGATTTGGGACTAATTACAAATATATAATTTTCTTTAATAGAATAAGACATTCGGAAGCTCTTCTTCTTACTACAGACCTACCAATACTAGATATTGCAATAAATGTAGGATTTAACTGTAGTAGATCATTCTCTAGGGCATTTAATAAATTCCACAATATGACTCCGAGTGAATATAGAAATATGTATCGTGGGGTGAATAGAGATGAGTAAAAAAGGTAATGTTTTCTATCCGCCTCTTTTTTCAGGTGCGGATTACTATTCAAAAAAGGATGGATTTAGATTTCCAGTTACTACAATAGAAAAAAACGTAAGTAAACCAACTGTTTTAAAAAACTATAATGGTATTACATTCTTCTATTTTAGAAACAATGCAGGTAAAATTATAGTAAATTCAATAGAATACCCTGTTCAAAGAGGAACTTTAATGCTTTTAGGAGCATATCATTATTTCCAAATAGTTCCAGATGAAGGTAAAACTATTGAAGTTATAAAATGTAGATTGAGCTATGATGCATTCTTGTATATGGCTGCAAATCCATACTACTCTTTTTCAGAAATTACTTTAGCAAGAATTCCTCTTAGCTCTACACTAGAAGGAAGCATGCTTGAGCGTACTGAAAGCCTATTAGATCGACTTATAAGAGCAACTATTAGACATAACAAAAAAGGTGGAGAAACAGAATTTCTACTATGTATGAGGTTACTTGGAATTCTTCAGCACACTCATGTAGATAAAAATCGTAAATAATCTTTTGTATATGGAGGCTTATTATGAAAATAATAAAAAAAGATTCAACTATTGAAGAGTTAGTTATTGAAGTAATGAAAAATGTTCGCTGTCAGAAATATAATAGCGAAAAACTATGTGATTTACAGAATATTATAGATACTCAGTTCTTCTATTATTGGTCTATGGACATGAAAAAAGAAGAATATGCTTGTGATTTATTTACAGATGATTTTGTTTATCGCTGCTTTTCAGAGGCTCCAACTGAACCAAAATCTCAGGCTCTCCGTTCAAAATTTGTAAATAGAAATATGATGACTATGCACATGAGTCACAATCCTTTAGTTTGGCTAATTAACGATACTGAAGCTAGAGGAATCTTCCTTTATGAAGATAATAATACTTATACTGATGGAGATACTGTTGAAGGTTTTTCTATGTATTGCAATGATTTTAGAAAATGCGAGGACGGTATTTGGAGAATTTCTAAAATGAGAATTGCTTATAGAAAGATGAACGGTAAGCTACATGATTTTGATATTGAAGAAGGCTGGACTCCTGATGAATGGGAAGAATGGAAAGCTAAATAATATAAAAGGACAAGAGTATAGCTGCTCTTGTCCTATTTTTATTTAACTTATTAATTTTTTATGCTCCCTATAAATCCTAACCATATACACAACTGCAACCAACATAGTTACAAATTCAGCCATAAATATCGCCCACCAGATACTATTTCCACCAAAAAACACAGGAAAAATCATAAGGAAAGCTCCATTTAAAATCACTCCTCTAAGAAGTGAAATAACAGTCGCCTTCTTAGCATGAACAATAGACTGAAGATAGAACACACAGAAAACACAAACTGCCTGTGGAATATATGAAAGCGAGAACACCCTCATAATATACGGTGTTACCTCTATAACTTCCGGAGTCATCTGCATAAATAACCCAACTACACCTACAGGAAAAATAATACTAATTGCCGCAAATGCAATCCCATATATTAATGCAGTTCTAATACCCAACTTCTCTACAGCCCAGCATCTATCAATATTTCCTGCACCAAAGTTCTCAGATGCAATAGGTTGTGTTGCCTGACCAATTCCAGAGAATATACTTGTAAATAGTGAAGAAACTGTACCCAAAACACCATAAACAGCAAGTGCTACACCACCTAAGTAGTTCATTATTTGGTTGTTTGCAATAAATGAAACTGCAATTACTGCAAGTGCACTTATCCCTGCACTAAATCCTGTCGTAATTATTTTCTTAAAACCTTTTAGCCATTGGTGTGGTTTTGCTAGTTTTAATGTCGTCTTTTTAGCAAATACATACCAAAGAATCATAATTGCTTGAACTGCAGATCCTAGAGCTGTTGCAATTGCTGCACCTCTCATTCCCATATTCATAGGGAATACAAAAATCCAGTCCCCGATAATATTAACAACACCACCTGTTAAAATAGCTGTCATTACAAACTTTGGAGATCCATCTGTACGAACAAAAGCTCCTAAAAATGAAGTGGTAACAAATGAAGGTATAAATGCAAAAATCCATTCTCCATATTCCCTCGAATATGGCATAAGTACATCATCTGCACCACAAAGCCTATAAAATTCGTCCTGGTATATCATCCCAGGTATCCATATAATCAATGTAATTATCGTAACTAATATAATTTAAGCTGTGAAATAAGCATCTCCCTTTTCCCTATTTCCTTCACCTCTTGCGTGCCCCATAAGTACAGAACCACCTATCCCACAAAGAAGTGCAATAAAGTTTGCAAGTGCAAATATTGGTAGTACTATTGCACATGCTGCTGTACCATCTGGCCCTGCTCCCTGCCCAATAGCAATTGTGTCAACTAGGCTGTAAACAGCTATAGCTAAAGAGCTACTTATCGTAGGTATCAAAAATTTGTAGAATAGCTTTTTAATATCGTCTTTAATTAAATTCATAATGTCCTCCCTTTTTTGATTTTTATTTCTCCCCTTTTACTTTCCTCTTTTTTACTCTCTCCAAAAAAGACCTCGATTTCACGAGATCTTTTAGGTATATTTCATTTATTTTATAGACAATTTTTTAGATATTCTTCGTCGTCTATTTTAGCACTTTCAATAGCTTTCTTTATAGCTTTTTCCATAACCTTAGCTGCTAAACTACCGACAACATTTACATCACTTACAACTTCTCCAATACTACAAGCATATATGCTATCTCCATCTGCCATAGTTCCAACAGGATTGATACATCTAGCATAAGCATTTCTAGTCATTGAAGCTATTTTATTAAGCTTAGCCTTGTCAAATTTTGCATTACATACAACACAACCTATTGTAGTATTTGTCTTATCTAAATTTGGAGGTGTAGTAACCATTCTAACAAGTACTTCCTCTGAATCTAAAAATACCTTTCTTTCAGGATCCATAAGTCCTGCAATCTTTTGTGCATTTGATGAGTCAAATATATCTCCAACTGCATTCACCGCCACTATTGCTGCTATTTTTAATTCTCCAACCTGAATTGCATGTATTCCAAGTCCTGCTTTTGTAGCTTGTTTTAGTCCTAGTACTTTTCCAACAGTAGCTCCAGTTCCTGCACCAATATTTCCCATAGAATCATCACATTCTTCTAATGCTTTCATGCAAGCTTCGTATCCCATAGCTGAGTCAGGTCTAATATCTGCACGACCATATGCTAAATCATATATGCAAGATTGACAAACAAGTGGAACTTTTGCAAACCCTGTTTCATATCCTATTCCATGTTCTTCAAGGCAACGCATTACACCATCTGATGCAGCAAGCCCAAATGCACTTCCTCCTGATAATACTACAGCATTTAATGGATTGTCTGCAGTCATACTACTTGTTAAAGGAGTTTCTCTAGATGCAGGTCCTCCTCCGCTTATATCACAACCAGCCTGTGCTCCATTTTTAAAGTATATTACACTTACACCAGTTTTTGCTTCATCATTTTGAGCATGTCCGATTGACACATCGTCAATTTCTTTGATTGAAATTTCCTTTATTAGACTTTCCATCCTTACAACTCCTCTTTATTAGTTTTACATTTATCGTATTTTAATTTATATAATTTACTATTCTTCATCTAAAAATTTTAGGAATTCTTCTGCTTGTTTTTTTAATTCTTCTTTCTTATCATCAGAAAGAGTTAGTTCATTATTTGCCCAAGCTTCAGGATTTATTGTAACTCCTACCTGATTTTCCATTACCTTCATTCCCATGATTTCTAATAAATCTTTTAACTTTCCTCTACTTCCAGCTGCTGCACTCCTTCCTGCAACCCCACTTATAGCAACCTTTTTGCCTGTAACTGATGAACCATTTGCATAGTCATTTGGTTTGTGTGGTCTTGAAAGCCAGTCTAGCAGATTTTTTAAAACTCCAGGATAACTAGAATTGTACTCTGGTGTAAATATCCATAATCCATCTGCACCTTCAACTTCTGAACGTACACGAAGAATTTCCTCTGGTGTTGGGAATTCTATATCCTGATTCATAAACGGAATATCTCCGTATGAAAGGAATGATACCTCTGCTTTTCCTTTGAGTTCTTCTGCTATAATATTAGCCCGCTGTCTATTAAAAGACTCTTTTCTCATAGATCCTACAATAAATAATATTTTTTTCATGATAAAACCTCCATTTCCTTGCAAATAAAATTTTTTGTATTATACACTAGGAATTAATGTAGCTTTTCCATTACTTTAATTATAATACAAAGGAAATAAAAAACAATCTTTTACGTTTATCTCTTATTTTTTTATCATTTGAAACTTTTTTATATTGCTAATGAAACTTATCTATGATAATCTAAAAATGAGGTGAAATTATGAATAAAAGACAATCGCAAATATTAGATTTGCTTACACAGAATAAAAAACTAAAAGTAACTGAGCTTTCTGATGTTTTAAATGTTTCTCAGGTAACTATTCGTAAAGATTTATCTGCTCTTGAAGACAGTGGAATAATAGTTAGAGAGCATGGATATGCAAAATTAAACGAAAGCGATGATATTAATAATAGATTGGCATACCATTACGATATTAAACAAAAAATAGCAGAAAAAGCTGTAGAAAGTATAGAGGACGGAGAAACAGTTATGATTGAGTCTGGATCTTGCTGTGCTCTAGTTGCGTTAGAGATTGCTAAAACAAAAAAAGACGTAACTCTTATAACAAATTCCGCTTTTATCGCCGATTATATTAGAAAAACAGGAAATGTTAGAATTATACTATTAGGTGGCGAGTATCAAGAAGAATCTCAGGTTATGGTTGGCCCTATCACTAGAAAATGTGCTGAGGGATTTTTTGTAGATAAGCTATTTGTAGGAACTGACGGTTTTACAAGGGAAACAGGATTTACAGGAAATGATTACATGAGAAGTGAGGCTGTAAAAGATATGGCTAAACAGGCTAGCAATGTAATCGTCGTAACAGACTCTGTAAAATTCCAACAAAAAGGTGTTGTAAGTCTACTGGATACTAAAAAAGTATCTTATGTATATACAGACTCAAACATTCCAGAAGACGCTGAAGAATATTTAGTTGAAAATAATATAAAAGTAATAAAAACAGAAAATTAAAAGGACAAGAATGTAACCGCTCTTGTCCTAATTTTATTTACTACTACTTTTTAGAAAAAGCAATTTAGTCCTTTGTCTAAGAATATTTTCTGATATTCTTCTAGGTCTTCTGGATAAAGGGCTTTTTTGTTTTTGTATTTGTAGTTTCTGTTTAGCAGTTCGTATTTTTTTTCGCCAAACTGGTGGAATGGAAGTAGCTGCACTTTTTTAGCTCCGACCTCTACTAATAATTTCGCTAATCCTTCTGCATCCTCTAATGAGTCATTAAAATCTGGGATAACTGGAATTCTAGGAAGTACTTCTATTCCATTATCTATCGCCCATTTTAAATTTTCCACTATTAAATCATTGTACACCTTTGTTCCTTTATAGTGCTTTTCTCTATCGTAGTGCTTAACATCAAATAAAAGTAAGTCTAACTCTCTAGCCAATTCTTCAAAAGTTTCCTTCTTTACATATCCTGTAGTTTCAATCGCAACATGTACTGAATTTTTCTTTAATTCCGCTATAAGTTTCTTTAAAAACTCAGGCTGGCTCATACCTTCTCCACCAGAGATTGTAACTCCTCCACCAGATTCTTCATAGAAATCTATATCCTGCATACATATATCTACAATTTCTTCTATTGTCTGATAATCACCTTCATAAGATAATGCTCTATTAGGACATGAATTTACACAAGTTAAACATCCCACGCACTTATCTTCATTTATAATTATCTTGTTATCTTCATGAGTTATAGCTCCATTTGGACATGCTGCCACACAAGATAAGCAATAAGAGCACTTACTCTGATCGTGTAAAATCTGAACATTTTTTATCTGAGATTCTGGGTTTGAACACCACTCGCATCTAAGCGGACATCCTTTAAAGAATACTGTAGTTCTTATCCCTGGCCCATCGTGTATACTAAACTTCTGAATATTAAACGTAATTCCCTTTTCCAAAAAATCATCTCCTTATATATTAATCTATATTATTTCCAAAGTTTATCTTCTATTACATTTAAAATAATATCATTTACTCTCTTAAAAGTAAATATTAAAGTTTCATTTGAAACTTTTTAAACTTTTATTTGAAGTTTTTATTTATCTTTTTTGCAAGACGTGGTATACTTTGATTGTAGAATGAAATACTAAATAGTTACGGATGAAACTAAAAGGAGGATATTTTATGAAAAATGTTGAACATTTCGGTGATTTAACACCTAGAATGAATGAATTTAGAGAAAATGTATTAAATAAGAAGCCTTATATATGTGCAGAACGTGCATTATTAGCTACAGAATCATATAAAGAAAATCGCAATCAGCCCGTAGTAATAAAACGTGCTATGATGTTAAAAAATATATTAGAAAAAATGTCTATATACATAGAAGACGAAACTTTAATAGTAGGGAATCAGGCTTCTGCTAACAGAAACGCTCCTATATTCCCAGAATATACACTAGAGTTCGTACTTAATGAACTTGATTTATTCGAAAAACGTGATGGAGATGTTTTCTATATAACTGAAGAAACAAAAGAAGATTTAAGAAGCATCGCATCTTTCTGGGAAAACAACAACCTAAGAAGCAAAGGTGGAGCAATGCTTCCAGAAGAAGTTAGTGTATATATGGAAACTGGATTCTTCGGAATGGAAGGTAAATTAAACTCTGGTGATGCTCACCTAGCAGTTGACTACGAAACAGTTTTAAAACAGGGATTAGTAGGATACGAAAAAAGAGTTTTAAAATTAAAAAGTGAATTAGATTTATGTGTTGCAGAAAATATAGATAAATACCACTTCTATAGAGCAGTTTTAATAGTAATAGATGCTGTTAAAACTTATGCTGAACGTTTTAGCAAATTAGCTGCAGAAATGGCAGAAAAAGCTGAAGGTCAGAGAAAAGAAGAACTTCTTGAAATATCTCGTATATGTGCAAAAGTTCCTTATGAACCAGCAGAAACATTTAGAGAAGCAATACAGTCTACTTGGTTCATACAGTTAATATTACAGATAGAATCTAACGGACACTCTTTATCTTACGGAAGATTTGATCAGTATTTATACCCATACTACAAACACGATAAAGATTTAGGATTAATAACTGATGATGAAGTTGTTGAAATATTAGACAACTTATGGATAAAAACTTTAACTATAAATAAAGTTCGTAGTCAGTCTCATACATTTAGTAGTGCAGGAAGCCCAATGTATCAGAACGTTACTATAGGTGGACAGACTGTAGATAAAAAAGATGCAACTAATGAATTATCATTCTTAGTATTAAAATCTGTTGCACAGACTAGACTACCTCAGCCTAACTTAACAGTTAGATACCACAGAAATATACCAAAAGCTTTCTTAGATGAGGCTGTTGAAGTTATGAAATTAGGAACTGGTATGCCAGCATTCAACTCTGATGAAGTTATAATACCTTCATTTATAGAAAAAGGCGTTACGGAAGAAGATGCATACAACTACTCTGCAATAGGATGTGTTGAAACTGCAGTTCCAGGAAAATGGGGATACAGATGTACAGGAATGTCTTACATGAACTTCCCAAGAATACTTCTTATGGTAATGAACAACGGTGTCGATATGACAAGCGGAAAGAGATTCTTTGAAGGAAGTGGATACTTCAAGGATATGAAATCTTATGAAGAATTAGAACAGGCTATAGAAAAAGCTATGAGATACTTAACTAGAATGAGTGTTATCGTTGAAAATACAATAGATTTAGCTCTAGAAAGAGATGTTCCAGACATACTATGCTCAGCTTTAACTCAAGACTGTATAGGTAGAGGTAAAACTCTTAAAGAAGGTGGGGCAATATACGACTTCATATCTGGATTACAGGTTGGTATAGCAAATATGGCAGACAGTTTAGCAGCTATCAAAAAACTTGTATTCGATGAAAATAAAATAACTCCAGAACAGTTATGGAATGCATTATTAGATGATTTCTCAACTGAAGAAAACAAAAAAATACAGCAGATGTTAATAAACGATGCTCCAAAATATGGAAACGACAACGATTACGTGGATCAGCTAGTGGTTGATGTTTACAACGTATACATAGATGAAATGAAGAAATATCCAAATACAAGACATGGTAGAGGGCCAATAGGTGGAGTTAGATACGCTGGTACATCTTCTATATCTGCAAATGTAGGTCAGGGATTCTCAACTATGGCAACTCCTGATGGTAGAAATGCGAGAACTCCTCTTGCAGAAGGATGCTCTCCTGCTCATTCAATGGATAAAAAAGGACCAACAGCGGTATTCAAATCAGTTTCAAAATTACCAACTCACGAAATAACTGGTGGTGTGTTATTAAATCAGAAAGTAACTCCTCAGTTATTATCAAAAGAAGAAAATAAAGAAAAACTAGAAATGTTAATCAAAACATTCTTCAATAGATTAGATGGATACCATGTTCAGTACAATGTTGTTTCAAGAGATACACTTATAGATGCTCAGAAACACCCAGAAAAACACAGAGATTTAATAGTTAGAGTTGCGGGATATAGTGCATTCTTCAATGTATTATCAAAAGCGACACAGGACGATATAATCGGAAGAACAGAACAAACATTATAATTTAGTTTAAATTATGATAATATAAAATAAGATAAAATTTTTTAAAAAGCTATTATAGCTTTAGGGGGATATAATAAAATGGAATTTATAGTAGATACAGTGAATTTAGAAGAAATCAAGGATGCAGTTGAGCATATGCCAATAGTTGGTGTAACTAGCAACCCATCTATAGTAAAACAGACAAGCCCAGAAAACTTCTTTGAACATATGAGAAAAATAAGAGAAATAATCGGTATGGAGAGAAGCCTTCATGTTCAGGTAATTTCAAAAAATAGCGATGAAATGGTTGCTGAAGCTCATAGAATACTAAAAGAAATAGACGATCAGGTATATATAAAAGTTCCTGTTTCTTATGAAGGTATGAAAGCTATAAAAACTTTAAAAGCAGAAGGTGTTAAAGTTACAGCGACTGCAGTTTACGATTTAATGCAGGCATATATGGCATTAGCGGCAAATGTAGATTATATAGCACCTTATGTTAATAGAATAGGAAATCTTGGTGCAGATCCAATGGATTTAATAAGCAATTTATCTGATAGAATAGCTGTTGACGGATACAGTACTAAGATAGTAGCTGCATCATTCAAAGGTGTTCAGCAGGTCAGAGATTCATTCAACTTTGGAGCACATGCTATAACTGCTCCAGTTGCAGTATTAAAACAGATATTTGCAAATCCAAACATTGAAAAAGCAGTAGATGACTTCAATAAAGATTGGTATGCAATGTATGGAGAAAATGTAGGTATTTGTGAATTATAAAATAGAATATCTTCGGGTTATTTTATAAATTAAAACCATAAAAATAACAACCGATTCCCACTCCAGGCTTCGACGTGGTGTAAGTGATTTGTTTTATTAAAAATCATTCTCACGTCTGCAAATTGTCGTTGGGAATTCGGTTGTTATTTTTTATGGTATAGATTTTAAAATCATACCTGAAATTATTTATATTTTATAATTACAAATCACTACTTCAATAGAAGATTTTTTATTTGTAATTTTATTTCTATCTATTTTCATGTAGCCGTAGGCTAAGTAAATATTAAAATATTATATAATTTTTAGTCTAGTAAGTTTTTTAGTAGTATTTCCCTGTTGTTTATGAACATTTCCGTTATTTTGTAACTTTCTGTTTCTTCGTAGGTGCATTTGTGTATTTTTCCGTCATCAAAGTTGTATATTTCAGCATCTGGTATTCCGAGTAGTATAGGTGAGTGAGTTACTATTATGAATTGTGCTCCTTCTTTTGCATATTTGTGTATCTCCATCAACAATGTCAACTGTCTTTGTGGTGATAGTGCAGCCTCAGGTTCGTCAAATATGTATAATCCATTTGGTCTAAGGCTATTTTGAGCCAATGCTAGGAAACTTTCTCCATGAGATCTTTCGTGATATTTTGCAGAAGGATGTAAATCGTCTGCGTATGTTGCAACATTGTAAAAGCTCTCTGCTCTTAGAAAATATCCGTATCTTTCTTTTCTAAATCCTTTTACAATCCTTATTGCATCACATAGTTCTGAATGAGTATCATGGGTAGAAAATGAGTAATTCTTCGTTCCACCCTCAGGATTAAATCCATGAGAAACAGCTATTGCCTCAAGTAGAGTTGATTTTCCTGTACCATTTTCTCCTACAAAAAATGTGATTGGATTTGAAAATTCGAGACTTTCAACGTCTTTTAAAGCTTCAATTTTTCTAAGATAACTCTTTTCTGATATATTGTCCCATTCGAATTTAATTCCTCTGATAAATTGATTATTCATATCTTCTCCTCCAATCTATTTGTATTTTATATTTTTAATATTTATTATTTCTATTTATTTTATTCTTCAAAACATGATCTATATCTTATATTCTAAAAATGCTAATTCCTCTTTTATCAATCCTTCTAATAGACTTTCATAATACCCAGCAATTCTAAATCCATTTTTCTGATATAGACTCTTTGCTGGCTCATTGTGTGCATAGGTATCTATTCTCATAGCCTTGCATCCTAATTCCCTAGCAAAATCTTTTGCATAATCGACCATCTGCTGACCATATCCCCTACCTGCTTTCTGTGGTGGTATGCAAAGTGTGTGAATAACAAGAATTTCCTCGCCTTCTCCAGGGTAAATCCAATCAATCTCTTTGTATTCCTCAGCTTGAAAATGATTTAAAATCATACTCGCACAAATTTCTCCATCTTCTTCAAGCACATACATAGTTCCTGTAGGAATCTTCTCCTGTGGAACTTTGATAGTTGGGTATACTCCTAATTTCCAATTTGAATTGCTTCCATGTTTTTCCTCATAAGTTAAAAGATCATTGTATGTATCTGCTATTGCATTTATATCTGACTCAACTGCTTTTCTTATCATAACTTTCCCTCCAAAATGTTAAGTTTTTAATTCCATTATTTAAGAATAATCCAACTACCCTTTCTGTTTGATCCAATTCTTTCTATTAATTTTTTTTCTTGTAATGTTTTAAAAGCTCTTTCAATTGTTCTCTTTGTTACACCTATATTTTCTGCTAATTCTTCATATGTATAATTCGGATTTTCGATTAATAAATCAATTATTTTTATTTCAGTTTTGTTTAAACCTATTTTTTTGCCGACATTTTTATTTTCTACTTTATTAACGACTTCTTTATTGAAAGGAATTATACATTTAATATAATTACTTTCTATTTCAAAAACTTCTTTTCCATACTCTTTTATAATTGTTGGTATTCCATGACCTGTATGTTCAGCCAGTCCCATATTCAAGAAAATTCTCATCAAAGTTGTGTTTCTTGGTTTGCTAATCCCATCGAAAAATTGACTTTCTGTCATTCCATTTGGAAGTCCTCCATGAGATAATATTTCTAATCTATCATCAAACATAGATATTTGTGGCTCTGTAATTGTCCAATCATTGTGAACTAATGTATTTAATATTGCTTCATTTACACAACATAATTAAATAAGTATACGTCTTTTCTTGGTCTAACTGTTGTATCTGAAATACAAATATTTTCCACTTGTAGCCTATTTTTTATCTTTTTTGTAATATTTTATTCATTTATACTCGTATTTTTAATTTTTATCTTTATCCGGCATACTCAACAACGCTAATGCCATTATTACTAGCACAATCCCCACAACTGATAGAACTGTAGGAATTTCTGAAAAGAAAATAACTCCAAAAATCATTGCTGCAACTGGTTCTCCAGATGCCAAAATTGAAGCCATTCCCGCATCAATATACCTAATTGAAAAAGTATATAGAATGTATGGAAGTACTGATGTACAAAGTGAATGAATCACTAAAAATATGCTCATCTCAACAGGATTTGATACTACAACATCAGTAACCAATTTCCAATCTGTAAGCGGAATTACAACTAGCATAACCCTGAACCTCCCATGACTAAAGTCGTAGGGTTCTAAAAGTTTAAAACTTTATTTAAGAAGTTTAGTTGCTATGCAACCCTTATTCTTATAGGCGTGTCCAGTTCGCCTCTATTGTATAGGACATCTAAGCCCACAACTTTACTTTTACTCAATATATTCAACGCCCCGTTTACATCTGCATTTAATAACTTACCATCTTTTGTTTGATACAATCCTCTTTTAACCCTTTTTCCACTAAATTTATATTCCTTATGTGGAAGCCAGTTTTTGATGTCTTCGATTATATTTTCATATACAGGAATCTCATCTCTATCAAAAAAACTAGCTTTTGATGTGTAGCTTTCTTCCTGTTCAACAAAAGTTATTCCGTATAATTCACAAAGATACTCTATTTTTTCTCTAAGCACTCCAAATGGTATATTTACAAGTGTCTGATTATTTTTCTTGCCTAAATCAGAATTTCTTTGAAGTGTTGGATTATACCCACATACAACAGTTCCTATTCCATTTTCTAAGCAATAGTTTATTATTATTCTAGCAGTTTTGTTCATATAATCATTAACTCTATTGTTTCTTTTTCTAGTATTGGTAACCTGTCTGTTTGTGTATTTCTTTTTATATCCTTGTTTGTCCTTTACACTCTGTAAACGTGCATTTTCTTTATTATGCCATTGGTTTATAGATTTTAATCTTCTTCCATCTACTATGAAAGACTTACCAGTTGATGTTACACAAGTTGCAAGATTATTCACTCCAAAATCTATTGCTAGTGCTTTATTTTTATCGACATTACTTTGAACTTCTTCTACTTCATATATATATTGAATTTCAAAGAACCTAGCTTTTGATTTAGGTTTAATTCTTATCTCTTTTATATTTTTATCAACTAGTTTAGGTGGAATATTTATCTCTATTCTTTTATGCTTTTTGTTGAAAGCCCTTGAATATGGAATCATTAATTTATTTCCTTTTATTCTCACAAAACCTATAATCAATGTTTTAAAACCATCTTTAGGAAGATATTTAGGAAGTTTTATGTCTTTAAAATTGTATTTTCCATTCTTTGCCAATTTAAGTAAAGAAAAGTATGATTTAAAAGATTCATCAACTTCCATTAAAATCTGCTGTGCCATATTTGAATTTAGCATTTTATAGTTAGGGCTATTTTTTAGCAGTTCGTAATTCTTTTGATAGTTTAGATATTTACCTTCACTAAAATAGTATTGTCTAACATTGTATATTGCTTCGTTAGCTAAATTCTTAGCCATATGAGATAACAGTTTTAAGTTTTTATAATCTTCTTTAGTCAATTGTTTTACTTGTTGTTTCATACTTAAATACATTATAATCACCTCGCTTTCTGTAAACGTTTGTATAGGTATATTATAACATATTTTGTAGAACGTTTGTTCTTATTTAATTATTTTATTGAAAATATTTTTGTAAAAGTTTTTTAGTTTTAAATTTTTAGAATCCCACAACATTTGGGAGGTCTCGTTCATATAAGCTCGCTACTTCCTATACAGTTCTCTTATGAACTTCTTAATGTTTACATTAAGCACAGACTATATCTTATCCCTCAGCCTTACCTGTTAGGGCGAAACCACTTCCACTGCCAAAAGCTTGCAGTGTACTTCCCTCACGAGGAATAGTCGTTGAAGTTTCTCCTATTCGGAGCTTACCTGCTGATTATCGATTTTCAAGCACTTAGGATTTAACCTTATACCATCTAATTAATTTTTTCTGCTTTCGCCACATTCACACTTGAGCTTTTTTCATCTCTATGTTGTAGTTTAATTAGCTTTACGATTTTCCAGCAATTCAGTTTCTTAGTTACGTAGGTTTGCTACGTCTACATACAAGTTTCCCTATATGCTTACTATTCTAGCCAATTCATCTCACGACTAAAGTTACGAGTGTTCTTGGCTAGTTTAATAAATAGACAATAAAATGTTGTAGTAAATGCGTGGTACCCTCTTTCCATTGCAGTTTTACTTATAATTCCATAAAGTCCGTAGAAAAATGCACCTATTGTTCCAACTATTATACCTTTTACAGACCATCTCATAGTAGATGCCGCCTCTAGCACTCCACTAGCAAGCACACATCCAGCTATTGCAATAGTCATGCAGATTACTTTCTTTGATGTAATTTTTTCCTTAAATAATATCGCCGCCATAAAAAGAACAAACACAGGTGAAAGGCTCAAAAGAACTGCTGCTAGTGACAATGACAACTCACTTATTGCAAAATTATAGCAAATATTAAGCCCAAACATTCCAACTATTCCACCTGCTACAAAAATCCATAAATCCTTTAACTTTATTTTTAATAAATTCCTATCATAAATCCCTAACCATACTGCAAGTATAAGCACTGCGAGAACTACCCTAACCGACACAACTGTATAACTATTCATTCCTAGTTCTGTAAGTTTCCTAACAAAAATTCCAGCTGAACCCCACATTGCCCCAGAAACTATCGGCATTAAATATAAAAGTTGTTTCAAAATATCTACCTCCTATTAATTTTTTTGTTTTTATATTTTTTATTTTAATTTTTCTAATTCTTTATATGCTTCATTCAAAACCTTATAAATCATCCTCCCTTTAATAATAAAATAATAGAGATGTTGTAAGTTATTCACAACACTTCTCTTATTTTATTATAATTTACTTACTTGTAAAAAAGAATATATTGTGATTTTTTCTTAAATTAGAAATTCTCTTTTGCTTGTGGTTTCAACTGAAGTGCGCTCGACAATCTATAGTCGATTTCTACTTTTTCAATAAAATAAATTATAAAAAAAGCTGATTCCAAAATATATGGATTCAGCTTTTTAGTAACAAATTTAATTAAATAGCTTAAAATTGTTTTAGATAACTATTTATTTTTTCTTCTTTTTAGGAACTTTCTTAGTAGGAATATGATCTTCCATCCAATTTAAAAAGTCAGGAATAGTTTCATAAACAAAACTAACTTCTATAAATGACCTTACAGTATCCTCTTTAGAATTAGGTTTAGAAATTGGTGAACTCATAATATCCTCTATCTTATCTGCATCTTCTTTTAAAATCTTAACTGCTTGTTTTAAACCCTTGACTTTTTCATGTAGAATATTTAAATAAGAAATTGCCTTTTCTTTATTGTCTAGTTTATAGTGAAGTGCAATCATTGGCAATAACATCCTACTACTTTCTTCCGAATACTTATTGTATAACTCTTCTGCCATTGTTTCTTCTTCTAGAAAAGCGTATATTGCGATTAAACTATATCTTAATTCTAAATTATCATCTTCTTCTAAGCTACATACTTTTCTACAAGCCTCTGCAGCTTTTCTCATTTTTCCTTGTACTATAAGGCATCTTATATATGTTTCGTATGCTCTTATATATCCCTGAATTTCATCAATTTCATAATATTTTCCAATACAATCTTCTTCTATTATTCCTTCTTTTTTTAAACGTTGTTCCTCTTCATGGATAATTTTCTCAACATTTAATTGTAATTCTTCAGGATCATCTATATTGTTATTCATCAAAAGAAATAATTTACCTTCAACAAAATCCGGATTTATTTCTAATGATTTTTTTATAAATTCTATTCTTCTCTCTGGGTCTGTAGCTTCTATAGCTTTTGCTAGATAAGCATATTCATCAAGCTCATACTCTTCTTCATTTAACATTATATTATTTAAATACATTTCTATTGCTTTAAGTGCTTCTTCTTCACTTTCAAAGTCGTTTTCATCTGCAAATTTTTGCAATTCATCAAATAAATTTTTCATTTTTTTACTCATAATTTTACTTTATTCCCATTCTATTGTTGCACTTGGTTTTGGACTTAAATCGTAGCAAACACGGTTAACATTTTTAACTTCTTTAAGTATTCTATTAGTTATCTTGTCTAATATAGCCCAATCTATGTGCTCTATTGTAGCTGTCATAGCATCTACAGTGTTTACAGCACGAATTATTACTGGGTATTCAAAGCTTCTTGCGTTATCTCTTACACCAACTGATTTGAAATCAGGAACAGCTGTGAAGTACTGCCATACAGTTTTGTCTAATCCAGCATTTGCAAATTCTTCTCTAAGTATTGCATCTGATTCACGAACAGCTTCTAATCTGTCTTTTGTTATAGCTCCAAGACATCTAACACCAAGACCTGGTCCTGGGAATGGCTGTCTGTATACCATATTATGAGGTAGTCCTAATTCTACACCACAAGCACGAACTTCATCTTTGAATAAGTAGTATAGTGGTTCAACTAATTCGAATCCTAAATCTTCTGGTAGTCCACCAACGTTGTGGTGAGATTTAACAACTTTAGCTGTTTTTGTTCCACTTTCTACTATGTCAGGGTATATAGTTCCCTGTGCTAGGAAGTCTATTCCTTCTAATTTACGAGCTTCTTCTTCAAATACTCTTATGAATTCAGCTCCTATTATTTTTCTCTTTTCTTCAGGATCTGCTACACCTTCAAGTTTTCCTAAGAATCTTTCTTCTGCATCTACATAGATAAGGTTCGCATCCATCTGGTTTTTAAATATTTCAACAACACTTTCAGATTCACCTTTACGCATTAAACCGTGGTTAACGTGAACACATACTAACTGTTTTCCTATTGCTTTTATTAAAAGTGCTGCAACAACAGAACTGTCAACACCACCTGATAAAGCAAGTAGTACTTTTTTATCTCCAACCTGGTTTCTTATTAATTCTACCTGGTCTTCTATAAAGTTTTTAACGTTCCAGTTAGCTTCTGCTTTACAAGTATCGAAAACAAATGCTTTTAAAGTTTCTTCATCTGGCATTTCATCGAATTTTGTTTCACATTTTGAAGTTGGGTGGTCTATTGAAATCATTGGGAATCCTAATGTGTATAATTCTTCATTGATTTCTACTGCTTCTCCATCTACTATTCTATTTTCCCCTCCAAATAGAACAATACCTTTTAAATTTTTTAATTCTTTTATTTCCTCAGCAGTTATATCGTGTGGGTATATTTCACTGTATACACCTAAGTCACGTATAGCTCTAGCTAAGTTTGTGTTTTTTGTGCTACCTAAGTCTAAAATAGCGATCATATCTTGTTTCATAGCTTAACATCATCCTTTTCTTATTAATCTAATATAATTTTATAATTAGATTGTATCTCATTTTTTGGCGACATACAATAAAAATATGCATTTCTTACGATAAAATTATAAAATTTCACGAAAAAAAGTGTGCCATATACCAAATTTCATTCGGTATTTAGCACACTTTTTATTGTCTAAAAGGTTTAAAGTTCAATTTTTATCTTATCTCACTAGACAAGAACAATCAGTTTTTTATAACTGCCCTCATCAGAAACAAGAGGCTCCACTTGTCAATTTATTCAAAATATTTAGCAACTCTCTTTAAATCTTCTCTAATTAATAATTGTTGTGGACACATCTTTTCACAAGCACCACATTCTTTACAATGGCTTGCTTTTGCATCATCAGACATCTTTGCATATTGCGCCTTAAAGCCATCTTTATCATCATAGATAGAAGCATTGTTCCAATATTTAAAATTTGTTGGAATATTGACACCAAATGGACAAGGCATGCAATATTCACACCCTGTACAACCATTTTTTGTACGTGAATGTAAAGTATCTGCAACTTTGTTCACAATAGTCAATTCTTCTTTAGATAAATTTTTATAATTATTAAATGTTTTTAGATTATCTTCCACTTGAGCAAGTGTAGACATACCACTTAAAATCACTTTTACACCAGGTAATGTTCCAACATAACGCAATGCCCAAGAAGCTAATGTTGCTTCAGAATTGTAGTCTTTAAATATTTTTGTAACATCTTCAGGTAATTTAGCCAATGATCCTCCTTTAATAGGCTCCATAACAACTAGTGGAATACCTAATTCATTAGCAAAATCAACACCTCTTTGTCCTGCTTGAATTTCCATATCCATATAGTTTAATTGTAACTGACAGAAATCCCAAGAGTGATATTTTATAATTTCTTCAAATACATTAAATTCATCATGAAAACTAAATCCTAAATATTTTATCTTCCCTTGTTTTCTTAGTTCCTCACACATTTCAATAATATGATATTCTTTTACTTTTTTCCATTTATCAGCATCCAATGCATGTAATAAATAAAAATCAACATACTCAACATCTAATCGCTTTAATTGTGAATCAAATATTTCCATTGCTTCTTGTTGACTATTAATATTCCAGATTGGTAATTTTGTTGCAAGTTTAAAACTTTCACGAGGATATTTTTTTAAAACTCTTCCAACAAATGGTTCACTATCGCCATCATGATAAGGATAAGCTGTATCAATATAAGTAACTCCTGATTCAATCGCTAAATCAATCATCTTTTCAGCTTCTTTTTCTTCAATATGTCCATCTTGATCTAATGGAAATCTCATACAGCCAAATCCTAATAATGAAGCTTCTACGTCTAATTTTTCAAATTTTCTATTTTCCATAACACTCTTCCCCCTTATATTATGAAGAACCTCTTCTTTTATTATACATAATTTATTAAAAAGTTCCTTTTTTATTTTTAAGAGAGTTAAAAATACACTCCTCTTATAATTGTAAAATAAAAAAGTGTGCTAAATGTAAATATTGTCTAAATACATCAAGCACACTTTTTATTATCTAAAGCATTTAAATTTAAATTTTTATCTTATTCCCATTCTATTGTTCCTGGTGGTTTACTTGTGATATCATACACAACTCTGTTTGCACCTTCAACTTCATTTACTATTCTATTAGATATTTTTTCTAATACATCGTAAGGCATTTTATACCAATCTGAAGTCATACCATCTGAAGAACTAACTGCTCTTATACCTACAAGGTATGCGTAAGTTCTTTCATCTCCCATAACACCAACAGTCTTAACATCTGGAAGTGTAGCAAATGCCTGCCATATTTCTTTGTATAATCCAGCTTTCTTTAATTCTTCCATATATATAGCATCAGCTTCTCTTAATATGTCACATTTTTCTTTTGTAACTTCACCGATAACTCTTATACCAAGACCTGGTCCTGGGAATGGGTGTCTGTATATAAGGTCTTCATCTATTCCAAGTTCTAAACCTATTCTTCTAACTTCATCTTTGAATAATTCTCTTAATGGTTCTATTATTTCCTGGAAATCAACATCTTCAGGAAGTCCACCAACGTTGTGGTGAGATTTTATAGTAGCTGCACCGTTTCCGTGTCCACTTTCTATAACGTCAGCATATATTGTTCCCTGTACAAGGAAGTCCATTTTTCCTAATTTTTCTGATTCTTCTTCGAATACTCTTATGAACTCTTCACCTATTATTTTTCTTTTTCTTTCAGGTTCTGTAACACCTTTTAATTTAGATAAGAATCTATCTTCAGCGTTAACTCTTATTAAGTTCATGTCGAATTTATCTCTGAATATTCTTTCTACATCGTCACCTTCATCTTTTCTAAGTAGACCATGGTCAACGAATACGCAAGTTAGGTTATCACCTATTGCTCTGTGCATTAATACAGCTGCAACAGATGAGTCAACTCCTCCACTTAATCCGCAAAGAGCTTTTCTATCTCCAACTTTTTCTTTTATTTCTTTTATTTTATCTTCTATGAAAGAGTCTGTTGTCCAGTCACCTTTTACTTTACATATATTGTATAAGAAGTTTCTTAAAACTTTATCTCCGTCTAGACAATGTTCAACTTCTGGATGGAACTGTACTCCATATATATTTCTTTCAACATTCTGCATTGCAGCTATTGGACAATCAGCTGTGTATGCTATTACTTCAAATCCTGTTGGTAATTCAGATATGTAGTCAGTGTGGCTCATCCATACTGAGTTAGTGTTTATTCCTTCGAATAAAGCAGATTCTTTGTAAGTTATTTCTGTTTTTCCGTATTCTTTCTGCTGTTTTCCACCTTTTTCAACTTTTCCGCCTAAAAGATGTGCTATTAACTGATCTCCGTAGCATATACCTAAAACTGGTACACCTAATTCAAATATTTCAGTAGATATAGTTGGTGAATCTGGTAAGTATGCACTGTTAGGTCCACCTGTAAATATTATCCCTGTAGGGTTTTTAGCTTTTATTTTTTCGATATCAGTTGTACATGGAAGTATTTCACAGTACACGTTGTTATCTCTTACTCTTCTAGCTATCAGCTGGTTGTACTGACCACCGAAGTCTATGACTAGCACTAATTCATGTTTCATCAATTTTCTCTCCTTCTTTATATAAATTTTTATTTTTTTGCATAGTTAACTATTATAATATATCTATTATACTTTAATTTACCAACAATTAAAAGATTTATCATTAAATTGGCATCCTATGTACTTATATCTTTTAACTTTATTTCATAAATAATTCATATTTTATTCATAAAAAAGATATCAATCAAATTTTAAGTTGTTAAATATAAAATCGACTAATATCTTTTATAAATATTTTTAATTTTTATTATTTTGTATCTGCTGCTTTTCTAAGAATTAAAAAGAATAATATTATTCCTATAGCCATAACTATATGAGCAAGTCCTGCTATACCAGAAATAGATGCGTTCATCGCTGTAGTAAGAGCCATATACTTAACCTGAGTTATACCTCTAACTAAAAGCATAATTACCATTCCAATTAAGCCAACATTGTATATAACAAAGAATTTATTTATTCTTTTATCTTCTGAAATTTTATACTGTTTTTCTAAAAGTGCAACCATTAAGAAGAATATCATACCAAGCACAAATAAATGTACGTGTACTTTTCCAAGTGCTGTTGCACCAACAAACTGATTAATCTTTGTAAATTCTCTGTAGAATACTCCACCTATCATAGCAAGTATTGCATATAAAAATGATGTGTTTATAAATTTCTTTTCCATAATAAAAATCCTCCATTCAAGCTATTTGATTAATTCGTACAATCAAATGCAATATACTCATACTAGTATATTACCCAGCTAAATGGAGGATAAACATATTTCATTTTACACTATAATGTTTTTATATTTAAATATTTTTACTACATCATTCCTGGCATCCCACCTGCCATAGGATCTGCTTCTTTTTCTGGTATATCTGCAACAGCTGCTTCTGTTGTTAAGAATACACCTGCTATTGATGCAGCGTTCTGTAAAGCTGTTCTACTAACTTTAGTAGGGTCAACTATACCAGCTTCTATCATATTTACATATTCTTCGTTTAATGCATCAAATCCTACATGAAGGTCTGCATCCATTACATTTTTAACTATAACTGCACCTTCAAGACCTGCATTTATAGCTATCTGTCTTAATGGTTCTTCAAGAGCTTTTCTTATTATATTAGCTCCTAGTTTTTCTTCACCATCTAATGAATTAACAAGCTCTTCTACTGCTGGTATTACGCTTACAAGTGCAGTACCACCACCAGCTACTATACCTTCTTCAACAGCTGCTTTTGTAGCATTTAAAGCGTCTTCTATTCTTAATTTCTTTTCTTTCATTTCAACTTCTGTAGCAGCACCTACTCTAACAACTGCAACACCACCAGCAAGTTTTGCTAATCTTTCCTGAAGTTTTTCTCTATCAAAATCAGAAGTTGTCTGGTCTATCATATATCTTATCTGATTTATTCTTTCGTCTATTGCTTCTTTAAATCCAGCACCACCTACTATTGTAGTAGCTTCTTTTGTAACTTTAACTGATGCTGCATTACCAAGCATGTAAAGTTCTGTATCTTTTAAATCATATCCTAATTCATCAGATATTACCTGAGCACCTGTTAGTGTAGCTATATCTCCTAGCATATCTTTTCTTCTATCGCCAAACCCTGGAGCTTTAACAGCTACAACATCAAATGTTCCTCTTAATTTATTAACTACTAATGTAGATAATGCTTCACCTTCTACATCGTCAGCTATTATTAATAGTTTTCTTCCCTGCTGAACTATCTGTTCAAGTATAGGTAATATTTCCTGTATGTTAGATATTTTCTTATCTGTTATTAATATGTATGGATTGTCTAAAACAGCTTCCATTTTATCTACGTCTGTTACCATGTAAGCTGATACAAACCCTCTGTCAAACTGCATACCTTCAACAGCGTCTAATTCTGTGTGCATAGTTTTTGATTCTTCAACAGTTATAACACCATCTTTACCAACTATTTCCATAGCTTCAGCTAATAATTTACCAACTTCTTCATCTCCTGAAGAAACTGATGCAACCTGAGATATTTCTTCTTTAGTAGATATATCTTTTGAATGAGCTTTTAACTGTTCAACTGCTACTTCAACAGCTTTCTGTATACCTTTTCTTAAAAGAACTGGGTTAGATCCAGCTGTTACGTTTTTTAAACCTTCTCTTATTATTGCCTGAGCAAGTACTGTAGCTGTTGTAGTACCATCCCCTGCTATATCGTTAGTTTTAACTGCAACTTCTTTAACTAACTGTGCACCCATGTTTTCGAATCTATCTTCAAGTTCTATTTCTTTTGCTATTGTTACACCGTCATTAGTTATAAGTGGAGTACCAAATTTTTTATCAAGTATTACATTTCTTCCTTTTGGTCCCATTGTAACCTTAACTGTATCAGCTAATTTATTTACTCCTGCTGCTAATGCTTTTCTTGTATCTTCTGAGAATTTTATTTCTTTTGCCATTTTAACTACCTCCCCAAATTAAAACAAAACTTATACTGTAATCTTTTGACTATACTTCTTTTATTTTGTTTATTCTAATACTGCTAATATATCTGCTTCTTTTATTATTATATATTCTTCGCCTTCAACTTTAACTTCTGTTCCAGCGTATTTAGAATATATAACCTTATCGCCTTTTTTAAGCTCCATTTTTATTTCTTTACCATCTACTATTCCACCTGGTCCAACTTCTATTACTTCAGCTATCTGAGGCTGTTCTTTTGCTGCACCTGCAAGTATTATTCCACTTGCAGTTTTTTCTTCTACCTCTGCTCTTTTTATTACTACTCTGTCTGCTAATGGTCTTATTTTCATTATTAGCGCCTCCTATTTTATATATCAATTTATAAGTTTAATCGCTTATTTTACATTTAGCACTCTAAGACTATGAGTGCTAACAATTATTATAATATACCTTTTATTTTCATTTTTCAATACTTTCTACATAAATTTTTGACTATGCCATATATCTATTAAGAATAGTTTTTAATCCTATTTCCCTATACCTAATTCTCTAGCATAATAGAATAGATACTGTTGTGCATATCCAGCTATATCACCAAATTTTTCAAGAGCAAATTTTCTCATCTTAGGTAAACTCATATCTTCTTCAATGTAAAATTCCTGCATTACTCTCTTTACCCAAACATCTACTGGGAATGTATCAATCTTCTGCATACCAAATAATGCTATACAGTCACAAACTTTTGGTCCAACTCCATTGAATTTTTTTAGTTCTTTGCAGCAATCTTCTGTACTAAGTTTTCTAAATTCTTTAACATCTAGTCCAAGTTCTACAACTGATTCGCATGTGCTTTTTATGTATTTATCTCTAAATCCAGTTTTACATTCTCTTATTTCTTCCTGTGTAGCTTTGTTTAATTCTTCTGGTGTAGGGAATGCATAGTATTTCTTTCCTCTATACTCTCCTATTAGTTTTCCATATCTTTCAGATAGATTTTCTATCGCTCTCTGTATCATTGGTATTCTGTTGTTTGAAGATATTATAAATGAAATTAACATCTCCCAACTGTCCTGTCTAAGTATTCTTATTCCCCATCCAAAGTCTACTGCTTTGTCTAAGTATTCATCGAATTCTTTAAGAGTTCTCTTTATTTTTCCATAGTCTGTGTCCATGTCAAAGTAGTCACACCATATGTTTTCGTAGTCCTCTTTTGTAGTATTATCTATTATTACATCGTTTCCTTCTCTTTTTACGTTGATTACTTTTCCCATAGCAACACCTGTGTATGAGCCGTCTTCTTCCGCTCTCCATCTGAAACACTGACCACATTCAAATATATGCTTTGGATCAAAGTCTGCTACGTCTTCTAATATTATTCCGTTTTCTTTTTCTATAATGTTCATTTTGCACCTCATTAATAAATTTCATAATTATAATTTTATATCTAAAATTTGCATACTTAATAATATAATACCCTATCAAATTATTATTAAAAAGTTATATTTTTGTTTATCGTATTTTTATCTACCTTATATGCTATAATAAATTTACTATATATAAATATTATTATACATTTTTTTGTAATTAGTAAATTAATTTCTATATTGCTTAATATGTTATAATATACTAGAATTTCTAATTTTAACTATTTAGAAGGGGGCGAGAAATTTGTTAGAGGAATTAAAAACATTTATCGCTGTTGTTGAAATTAAGAATTTTACCAAAGCTGCAGAATACCTAAGTCTTTCACAACCAAGTGTTAGTGTACACATTAAAAATTTGGAAAACTATTTTGGAGAAAAACTCATAGACAGATCTGTTAGACAGAAATCTATAAAAATAACTGAACAGGGTTATTTACTTTACAAAAGAGCTAAAGAAGTAGTAAGTATAATCGAAGCTGCTAAGTTAGAAGTTAAAATTGATACGGAATATATTGTTGGAGATATTAAAATTTCAGCTGTTCCTTCAGCTGCTAATTATATTCTTCCAAAATATATAGCTGAGTTTTCAAAGAAATATCCAAATATAAATATAGAACTATCTATGAAAAGCTTTGATGATGTAAAAAAAGATTTAGTTAATTTAGATGCAGATATAGGTATTATAGACAGAAAGATTATGTCTGATAATTTTGAACAACAGGAATGCTTTAAAGAAAATATGAAGTTAATTTTCCCTTACGATTATAAAACTTATATTTCTAATATCCATTCTTATGAGAATCTAAGTGGACAGAATTGGATTTTAAGGGAAAAAGGATCTGGAACAAGATTTTTAACAGAGTATTTTCTAAACAAAAAACAGATAATCCCCAAATCTGTTTTCATTATGGGAAGTAGTTATTCAATAAAGGAAGCTGTAAAAAATGGAATGGGTATTTCTATACTATCTGGTTCCGCTTGTGAGCAGTTTGAAAATTCTAATGAAATATTCTGTATGGATATAGACAACGAATTTTCTAGAACATTCTATTCTATTTCTCAGAAAAATTTCAAACCAAAGAGATCAGTTTCATTATTTTTAGATGAAATAAAAAATAGCGATGCTCAAATTTAATAATTCTAAATAGTTCTAATCTAGTTATACGACCATTTATTTGTCGAATAAATTCGATATACTGTTGCAATAAAAAAGGCCATCTCTTTTGAGATGACCTTTTTCTTTTAGTCTATTTTATCTTGTTCCTTATTATTTTCTTTTTGTTCCTGCTCATGTTCTTTTACTATTTTTGCATATTTTAGAGATGTAAACATCAATATTGCTATAATTAAAAACAATACTGGATGTATATTTATTCCTTTAAACTTGTAAAGATATAACATTATTAAGAGTATTACTCCCCAAAATGCAGCAGTTATTTGATGTCTGTACTCTAAAAATTTATCCATTTAGATTACACTCCTATTTTTGAACACTATAATATAATTTTCTTAATCTATTATATTATACCTCTTATTTCATCAAGAGATTTTATTCCTTCTCTATCCATAAAATCATTAAGGTCTTTTATTATTTTTGTTCCTATTTCTGGGTCCATAAAGTTTGCAGTTCCAACCTGAACTACAGTAGCTCCAGCCATTATAAATTCTATAACATCTTCTGCAGTAGATATTCCACCTATTCCTATTACTGGTATGTTTACAGCTTTACTTACTTCATATACCATTCTAAGAGCTATAGGTTTTATAGCAGGTCCAGAAAGTCCAGCTGTTACATTTTCAAATACCGGTTTTCTTCTTCTTATATCTATTGCAAGAGCTTTAAATGTATTTACTAAAGATACACCATCTGCTCCTTCTTCTTCACAAACTTTTGCCATTCCAACTATATCCTCTGCATTTGGAGATAGTTTTACAACTAGAGGGTGTTTGCAAACTTTTCTTACTTCTCTTACCACTTCTCTAGCTACTTCATTTTTAATTCCGAAAGCCATTCCTCCAGCTTTTACGTTAGGGCAAGATATGTTAAGCTCTACCATATCTATATCCTGGTCATTTAAAAGTTCAACACCTTTTACGTAATCTTCTAGGCATCCTCCACCAACGTTAGCTATTCTAACACAGTTTAGGTTTCCAAAGAAAGGCATTTCGTGATCTATGAATCCCTGTACTCCTGGATTTTCAAGACCAACACTGTTCATTATTCCTGATGGAGTTTCATGTATTCTTAAACCATTGTTTCCTGGTTTTGCGTTTAAAGTTAATCCTTTACTACTTACTCCACCAAGTTCATTTATATCGTAATATTCATTGTATTCTTTACCAAATCCGAATGTTCCTGAGGCCATTACTATAGGATTTTTAAATTCTATTTCTCCAAATTTTACTCTTAAATCTGCCATTAGAAAATCACATCCTCTCCCCAGAATACTGGACCGTCTTTACAAGTCTTTTTGTTTCCGAATTTTGTTTTACAAGTACATACTAGACATGCACCTACTCCACAAGCCATGTGGTTTTCAAGAGATATCATTATTCTTGTATTTGTACCTTCACACATTTTAACTAATTTTTCCATCATTGGTGTTGGCCCACAAGATAGTATGTAGTCGTAATCTTCTACATTTAATATATCTGTTATGAATGTATTTCCTGTAGTTGTTTTTACTTCATTACAGAATTCTTTGTATTCGTCTACTAGTATCGCTTCTTCTCTGAAGCCAAGATATGCGTCACATCCAGGTATAGTTTTAGCTACTAAATAAAGAGGTGCTACACCTATTCCTCCACCAACTAAAGCTACTTTTCCTTCTACTTTTTCATATCCATTTCCATATGGTCCCTGAAGTTTTATTTCATCTCCTGGAACAAGTTTAGCAAATATTTCTGTTCCTTCTCCAACTACTTTATAAAGGAATGTTATTCCTTCTTCATCTATGTCATGTATACTTATCGGTCTTGAAAGTACAGGGTATTTGTCCCAAGCTCTTAGCATATAGAACTGTCCCATTTTTCCTTCAAATTTTCCTGCGACTTTCATTCTGTACATATCTTCGCCGATATAACTGTTTTCTATTATTTTGTACATTTATATTCTCCTTCGCATTAGTTTTGATAGTTTATTCTGGGTCTTTTATTCCTAAAAGTTTCATTATTAGAGCCATTCTTACATACATTCCGAATTTTGCCTGTTCAAAGTAAACAGCTCTCTTATCATCGTCAACATCAGTTGATATTTCGTTCACTCTTGGTAGTGGGTGAAGTATTAGCATATCTTCTTTTGCATCAGTTAATTTTTCTTTGTTTAGTATATATGTATCTTTTAATCTTTCGTATTCTTCTATATCATCAAATCTTTCTCTCTGAACTCTAGTCATGTAAAGTATGTCAAGGTCAGGTATAGCTGATTCTAAATCATTAGTTTCTACAAATTCATGTCCTTTTATAGCTTCTTTAACGCTATCTGGCATTTTTAATTCATCTGGAGCTATAAATACGAATTTTGTATCTGGATATCTAGACATTGCTTTTACTAAAGAATGTACTGTTCTTCCGTATTTTAAATCACCACAAAGTCCTACTGTGTGGCCGCTAAGATTTCCTTTTAAAGTTTTTATTGTTAGTAAATCTGTAAGAGTCTGAGTTGGATGCTGGTTTCCACCGTCTCCAGCATTTATGAAAGGAACACTACATGCTTCTACTGCCTCAGCTGCTGCACCTGCCACAGGATGTCTCATAGCTATTATGTCTACATAGTTAGATACTGTTCTCATTGTATCCTGAAGAGTTTCCCCTTTAGATGTAGATGATGCTTTAGGATCTGAGAATCCTACTACACGTCCACCAAGTCTGTTCATAGCTGATTCAAAGCTTAGTCTTGTTCTTGTTGATGGTTCATAGAATAGAGTTGCCAAAAGCTTTCCATCACATACATGGATGTATTTTTCTGGATTTTTCATTATTCTCTGTCCAAGAGCTAGAACCTCATCTATTTCTTCAACAGTAAAGTCTTCTGGCTGTATTAGATTTCTTGATTTTAACATTTTTTTATTCCTCCTTCTCGGCCTCACTGAACCGAATTTAAAGCTATTAGTAGCTTATCACCTTTACCTATCTAATGTCAACTTATATTAATTATATTTTAGCATAATTACAAGAAAGATGATTATATTATTTTCGCTCCAGGCGATCGAGTCGCATTGTCGCTAAAAATAATCAAATAAAAAGAGCCATCCTGTAAATTTACAAGATGACTCGTTTATATCATTTAAATTTTATTATAATACTCTTCTTGCTGTTACAAAATGAGATGAGTAGTAATCTGATGTTATGTCAGTTACTTTTACTACGTCTCCACTGTGAGGAGAGTGTATCATGCATCCATTTCCTACATATATACCAACGTGACTTACGCCTCCACTTCCATCTGTTGTGAAGAATACTAAATCACCTGGCTGAAGCTGATCTCTAGTTATTTCTGTTCCTACATTTGCCTGGTCAGAAGATACTCTTGGTAGAGATACTCCTACAGAATTACTGTATACATACTGTACAAATCCTGAACAGTCAAATTTATCAGGACCTGTTGCTCCCCAAAGATACGGGCTTCCTTTTTTAGAATATGCTAAGTTTAATACAGCCTGAGCATTATAGCTATCAACAGAAGGTACATCTATTATATTTCCGTCTACATCTACAGTAGGTACTACTGGAGCTTCATCTGTTACATAATCAGCATGAACATACCCTTCTTTTCCCTGATTTCTAACCTGAATCCAATCGCCTTCCTGTTTAACTACTACTAATGCACTACCTTTATCTAATTCTTCTAATACTTCTGATGATGTATTGTCCGCTGCTCTAAGGTTTAGTGTTGATGCTGTAGTAAATGCAACACCTTCTGATATGGCTACATATTCTGAAGCTATCCATGCATCATCTTCTCCATCTTCAACGTTAACCCATTCTCCCTGAATTCCTTTAACTTTGAACTGTTCTCCCTCACCAGCTACTCTTTTTGTATTTCCATCAACTCTTACGTTTACTGATTTTCCATCCTTTACAGTAGCCACTTTATATGGAGATTCTTTATATTCATCTATTGTTATACCGGTTTCTGTATCTGATACAGCATTTATATCGTCTATTTCATCTGCACTTGCTAATACAGTTCCTGTCGCAACCATAGCAAAAGATACCACTAATGAAAGTAATTTTTTCTTATCCAAATCTAACCCTCCTTAAAGTTTTATATATTTATATCATTCTAACTATATTATCGTTCATTTTTTATGTTTTAATACATGTCAAAATAATTTTGTATTATAATTTCTATTTTTAGTACATATACAATATATTATACCTTCTAGAATTTATAATGTAAATAATTATGTTCCCTTTAAAGACTAGTTATTTCAATGAAAAATAAAAGGGAGATACCATAATCAAATATGATATCTCCCATTGAATTCATTTAGTATTTACAACTGTACTGTTGAGTTAAATCTTAGTACCATCCTCTTAATTTCATAGCTTCAGCTACTTTTTTAACTGAGTGCATGTAAGCAGATTCTCTCATTGTTACGTTGTATTCTTCTTTTATTTTCCATAGAGATTCGAAAGCTTTAACCATAGCTTCTTCTTCTTTAGCTTCTACGTCAGCTTCTGACCAGTAGTATCCGTATAAGTTCTGTACCCATTCAAAGTAAGAAACTGTAACACCACCAGCATTAGTTAATATGTCTGGAGTTAAAGTTATTCCTTTTTCTGCTAATACTTCGTCAGCTTCTGGAGTAGTTGGTCCGTTAGCTGCTTCACATATTAATTTAGCGTTTATAGTTTTAGCAACGTCTGCAGTTATAGCATTTTCAAGAGCTGCTGGTACTATTATATCAACGTTTAATGCCCAGAATTCTTCTAAAGATATAACTTTTGCACCTGGGAAGTCATATAAATCTCCGTTAGCTGCTCTGTGATCCCACATAGCCTGGAAATCTAAACCGTCTTCTTTGTATATTACATAAGTACCATGTTTAGGGCACCATTCAGCCATAGCTACAACAGTTCCGCCTAATTTCTGTATATTTTTAACAGTGAAAGCACCAACGTTACCGAATCCCTGAACTGCTATTTTAGCTGTTTCCATAGGTATTCCTAATTTTTTAGCTGCTTCTCTAGCTGTTACTGCAACACCGAATCCAGTAGCTTCATTTCTTCCTAATGATCCACCGAATGCAATTGGTTTACCAGTTATAACACCTATGTTGCTTGATCCAGTTAATTTGTTGTATTCATCAACCATCCAAGACATTATCTGTCCGTTAGTGTTAACGTCTGGAGCTGGTACGTCTACTTTTTCACCTATTAATTTGTATATTCCGTCTATATATCCTCTTGATAATCTTTCAAGTTCTCCCTGAGATAACTGGCTAGGGTCAACTATTATTCCCCCTTTACCACCACCGTAAGGTATACCTGTTACTGAACATTTGAAAGTCATCCATATAGATAAAGCTTTAACTTCTTCTAATGAAACGTTTGGATGGAATCTAACTCCACCTTTTGTTGGTCCAACTGCATCATTGTGCTGAGATCTGAATCCTTTGAATACTTTTATAGATCCGTCGTCCATTTTTACTGGTATGTTTACTTCTATTACTCTCTGAGGTTCTTTTAATAATTCGTAAACATTAGGTTCCATTCCTAATTTATCGCATGCTTTTTTTACCTGTGCCTGTGCGTTTTCAAAAACATTTCCTGACATTGTGTAAGCCCCCTTAAATACTCTAATATAATAATTATTCATATAAACTTTCACGCTTGAAAAATCATTTTCCAGCGTTTATATTTTGATTATAACATACTTTTTATAAAATAGTACAACATTTTTACAATAATTTTCAAATTATTTTGATATATTACTACAACACTATTTATCTTTTATTTTATTAATATAAATATCAATTTTATTAATATTAATTAATGTCATATCCTCTACATTTCTTTTTATATTATGTTGTATGTTTTTTAGTGTTCCAAAAGCATCCAAATTTCTTATATTTACATTCAATTTTATTTCTATTTTTCCATTTGAATTGTCTACACTTATTCTATTTATTCTAGATATATGTGTATTTTTTGATACAGTATATTTTATAATTTGATTCAGCACTTCGGGAGCTATGTAGAACTTACCCATATAGCTAAATGCTGGTCTAATTACAGTTTTTTCAAGGATTTTAGTTTCTTTATCCGATGTCATAAAAAATCTCCTTAGAGGATTTATTCTAAGACCATTTATTCTTTTTTTAATCTCTACAGTCGGAACTGGTATTATATGATTCCCCTTTTTCCTAGACTCTATTGCTTTTCTTATATCATCTTCTGTACTTATATCGTTTATATCTATAATCTCGTCTATTTCACCTAATTCTAAAGCTGAGCAAATTTGCTTCACCATCTTTAAAGAAGTACCTAAAATTAGTATACGATCTATGTCTAAATCGTTAATCTTTTTCTTAACAGATTTTCTATGATTTATATCAGAAAAAATAGCTCTCCTTACTGCCTCCATCTTAGTCTGAGACTGCTTTGCAGACACTCCAGCAACAATTTGACCCTTATATATAAGTAGGCCATCATCCACAATATAATCTATATTATTTTCACAAGCTAATTCTAAAGATTTATAGCTTTTTCCCGTTCCACTTTTTCCTATTAATACATATATTTTCAAAAGTATAGCCGCTTTATTTGATATCGTTTTCATATTGTATTCTATTTTTATAAATTAAGTTATAAAAAACTCTATTTAAACACTATTAATATATACTATTTGATATATTTAGTACACATTATTCCAAAAGAAAATATTTTCCGACAAAAAATACGACCTTTTCACCTCTTTTCTCTATTCTTTAAAATTGAAAATTTTTTAACATATTTTTTTAATAATGAAAATTTAAAATTGAGATAAAATTTCATTATAATTTATACTGCAAAAAAGAATCATTATTCTCCAACAAATTTTTTCAACTTTCTAGAAGTATTGAAGTTTCTATGTTTAAGTTATATGATACAAAAATATTTGACTTTCATCAATTAAATTAATTGTTATAGTAGAACTTTTTTGTTATAATGTACTTAAATAAATTTTATAATATTAGGAGGAAACTAAAATGGCATACAAAATAACTGATGCTTGCGTTAGCTGTGGTGCTTGTGCAGCTGAATGTCCAGTTGGAGCAATATCTGAAGGAGATAGCATATACGTAATAGATGCAGATGCATGTGTTGAATGTGGTGCATGTGCTGAAGCTTGTCCAGTAGGAGCTCCTCAGGCTGAATAATTTTAGTAAACAAAAAGACTGATTTTTTCAAATCAGTCTTTTTTATTTCTCAATTTTTAATTTTTACAAATTTAATCCAAATAACTCAAAACATTAAGATTCTTTTTTTCTAAAATATAACTTATTTCTTTAATTCGTTGTTTTCTTTCATTAAATAAGAAAGAGTGAATAGACTTTCCGTTAAGTTAACATTTTCAACAATTATTCCTTTTGGAACTTCTGGATCTATTGGAGCAAAGTTCCATATACCTTTTATTCCAGCTCCAACTATTCTGTTTATTAGTTCCTGAGCTCCATTTTTAGGTATACATACTATTGCTATATCTATTTCGTGTTCTTTTATATAGTCTTCTATAATATCAGAGTCTAATATTTCAAGCTCTCTTATTTTTAGACCTATCATTCTCGGATTTGCATCAAATAAAGCTTTTATTTCAAATCCTGAGTTTCTAAATCCTGAATAGTTTGTTATAGCCTGACCTAGATTCCCTACACCTATAAGAACAGCATTATATGGTCTATCAAGACCTAATATCTTTCCTATTTCTTTATGTAGAGCATCTACATTATATCCGTACCCCTGCTGTCCGAATCCTCCAAAGTTGTTTAAATCCTGTCTTATCTGAGAAGCTGTGAAACCTATTATTTCACTTAATTCTTTTGATGATATTCTCTGAACATCATTGTCTAGAAGCTCACCTAAGTATCTGTAGTATTTAGGTAGTCTTCTTATAACCGCCATAGAAATATTTTTATTTCCCATCTAAATTAGCACCCCCTAACTCTATTATAATCCATCATGGTTTATTATATAACATACTTTTTTGTAAAACCATACATATAGCCTTGAATATATTATATCAAAACATTATAATTTTAGGTAGCTTGAGGAGGTAGAAATTTATGATTATTTTATCATGTAATAACTTAACTAAGAGTTTTGGTGTAGAATCAATACTCGAAAACATAAGTTTTACTGTTAATGAGGGCGATAAAATCGGCGTTATAGGCGTAAATGGAACTGGAAAAACAACTCTTTTTAAAATAATTTCTGGAATTTACGGATATGACAGCGGAGAAATTTATACATCTAAAGATTGTGAAATCGGTTATTTAGAGCAGAATACCAACTTCTACTCAGACAATACTATTTTTACAGAGGTTTTAGAAGTTTTTAGCGACCTCATAAAAATGGAAGAGGATCTTAGAAAAATGGAATGTGAGATTTCTGACAAAAGTTCAGAAACTAACTCTCCAGATTTACAAAAACTTATGGATAATTATTCACATAAACTAGAACTTTTCCAAAACTCAAACGGCTATGGATATAAATCTGAGGCAAAAGGAGTTTTAAAAGGTCTAGGTTTTAACGATGATGAACTAGAAAAACCAATCAAAATTCTTTCAGGAGGAGAAAAGACCAGAGTTCTTTTAGCTAAGCTGCTACTTAAAAAACCTACTCTTCTTCTACTGGACGAACCTACAAACCATCTTGATTCTGATGCTCTTGAATGGTTAGAACTGTTCCTTAAACAGTACAAAGGAACTGTAATCCTTATTTCCCACGACAGATATTTTTTAGATCAATCTGTAAACAGAATATTTGAGATACATAATAAGAAGTTAAAAGCTTACAATGGAAACTATTCTTATTATGTAGAAAAATCTGCTATCGACAAGGAAATAGAGAGAAAAACTTATGAAGATCAGCAAAAGGAAATAAAAAAACAGGAAGAGTCTATTGAAAGACTAAAGGCTTACGGTAGAGAAAAACATTTAAAAAGAGCTAGAAGCAAAGAAAAAGCTCTTTCTAAAATAGAAGTGCTTGATAAGCCAGATGGAGAAAGAAAAAGAGCGAAAATTAAATTTATACCAGCAGTTGAAAGTGGAAACGACGTTTTAGCAGTAAGAGATGTTGAAATGAGCTTCCCAGATAAGGTTCTATTTAAAGATTTAAACCTTGATATATATAGAGGAGAAAAAGTCGCACTTATAGGACCAAATGGTGCCGGTAAATCTACATTATTCAAGATAATAATGAATGAATTAGAGCCTATACAAGGTGAAGTTAAATTTGGTACAAATGTAAACACTGCGTATTTCCATCAGGAGCAGAAGACTTTAAACCTTGATAATACTGTAATTGACGAGATTTGGGATGCAAACCCTCATCTTACTCAGACAGAGGTTAGAAATATGCTTGGTGCTTTCCTATTTGAAAATGAGGACGTATTCAAAAGAATATCTTCTCTAAGTGGGGGCGAAAGAGCAAGGGTTGCAATTCTTAAACTTATATTATCTCAGTCTAACTTCCTACTTCTTGACGAACCTACAAACCACTTAGACATAGATTCAAAAGAAGTTCTAGAAGAAGCACTTGTAAATTATACAGGAACAATATTCACTATTTCACACGATAGATATTTCCTAAATAAAGTAGTGGATAAAATATTAGTGCTTGACGAAAATAGTGTAACTGAATACCTTGGAAATTACGACTATTATATTGAAAAGAAAAGACAGCTAAGTGAGATGCACAAAGAGGAAAATACTGAGACTAAAACAAAAACTCAGTTAAAAGAAGAAAAAAGAAAAGAAAAAGAACAGAGGGAAATCGAAAGACGGAGCAAAAATAAAATCAAAAAATTAGAAGACGATATCGAGCAGACTGAAAAGAAGATTGCAGGTCTTGATATGATGCTTTGTCAGGAAGAAATTTATTCAAATCCAGAAAAATCAAAAGAAGTAAACCTAGAAAAATCAGAATTAGAGGATAAATTAGCCTCTCTTTATGAAAAATGGGAACAGATAATGGAGTAAATTATTGAAAAAACTGTTTGCATTTGATGATTATAATAAGAGATTTTTCAGTATTCTTTTATCTTTATGCATACCTATAATAATACAGAACCTTATCTCATCTTCAGTAAATGTAATAGATACTGTTATGATTAGTAGCTTGGGTGAAGTTTCTGTCGCATCTGTAGGTGTTGCAAACCAGTTCTTCTTTATCTTTAATATGTGTCTTGCTGGTGTTTTAGGAGGATCTGGACTGTTTATATCACAGTTTTTCGGGAAAAATGATATAACTAATATTAAAAAAGTCACTGCACTTAGTATACTGCTTGGTTTAGTTATGAGTCTTCCTTTTGTAATAATCGCTTTTGTTTCGCCAGAAAGCATAATACACATATTTTCATATGACTCTGAGGTTGTATCTTTATGTAGAAATTATTTTAAAATAGTAGTAATCAGCTACCCTTTAACCGCTATAAGTATGGGGTTTGGGGTATGCTCTCGTAGTATAAAAAATCCAAATATAGGTATGAAATGTAGTGCAATTGCAATAGTTGTAAATGTGTGTTTAAACTATGTACTTATCTTTGGTAAATTCGGATTCCCTAGAATGGGAGTTGAAGGTGCTGCTCTAGCTACTTTAATCGCCAGACTAGTAGAAGCAATTATAATGGTCTGGTATGTATATCTATACAAAAAAGATTATATGCTTAGATTTAATATTCATCATTTTGGAATGTTTGAAAAAGATTTTTTAGTTGCATATGGCTCTAAAAGTTTTCCAATATTCCTAAATGAATCTTTCTGGGCAGTAGCTACAGTATGTTACTCAGTAGCCTATGCTATGGCTGGAACATCTGCAATTGCTGCAAGCCAGATAGCTACAACAACTAGTAACTTCTTTGTTATGACTGCAATGTGTATCGCTATGGGATCATCTATAATGCTTGGAAATGAACTTGGTTCTGACCATATTGACAGAGCTTTAGATTATTCTAAAAAATTAGGAGTTATAGTTACTGTAACTGGCTTTTTAATGGGTATTCTTTTAATAATATCTATACCTATGCTTTTAAAGGTGTTTAGTGTATCTGAGACACTTGCACCGGATATAACTAAGATATTTATTATAATGGCTATTGTAATGGCTCTGAGAGCTTTTAATACGTTTATTATTATAGGTGTTCTTAGAAGTGGTGGGGATACTAAAATGGCCCTTATCATCGAAATGGGCTCTATGTGGCTTGGATCTGTTCCTTTGACATTCCTGGCTGCAAAATGGGGACTACCTATATATTTACTTGTACGGTGTACATCGGTCGAAGAAATAATAAAATTTATCCTTGGAGTACCTAGAGCATTGAGTAAAAAGTGGGCAGTTAATATTGTAAAAGATTTATAAATTATACGGAAAAAGGGTATCATATATCACATTTGCTCCAGGCTTCAGCGACTCGCACTTTTATGTAACACATTTATAAGTTGCGAGTCGCTTGCAGAATTGTCGCTGCATCGTGATATACAGATACCCTTTTTATAATTTAAAATCTTTAACAGATACTTTTAAATACTGCTCACTATCTTAGGTTTACAGTTTATTATCTGTAATCTGTAAGTTAGGAACAGCATTTAGGTTCATGTCATCTACTCTTCCTTTTATGTAGTTATAGTATCCCGCGCATCCTATCATTGCAGCATTGTCTGTGCAAAGTATTAGCGGTGGATATTTTACTTCTATTCCGTTTTCTTTTCCTAGCATTTCTATTTTTTCTCTAAGTCCAGAGTTTGAAGCAACACCACCAGATAGAGTTACTACGTTATAACCTTTTTCTTTAGCTGCTTTTATGGCTTTGTTAGCTAGTACATCTGTTACAGCATCCTGGAAAGATGCAGCAACATCTGCTTCTACTATTTCTTCTTTTTTCATTTTTTTAGCATTTAAGTAGTTTAATACTGCAGATTTTATTCCACTAAAGCTGAAATCATATCCTTCATCCATATACGCTCTAGGGAATTCTATTGCATCTTTATTTCCTTCTTTTGCTAATTTATCTATTATTGGTCCACCTGGATATCCAAGTCCCATAGCTCTTGCTACTTTGTCAAATGCTTCTCCAGATGCATCATCTCTTGTTCTACCTAATATTTCATATTCTCCATAGTCCTTAACCTCAACTAGATGAGTGTGACCTCCAGAAACTATAAGTGTTATAAATGGTGGTTTTAAATCTTTATGTGCTATGTAGTTAGCACTTAAATGTCCTTCTATATGATTTACACCAACTAGAGGAATATCTAGCGCATAAGCCATGGCTTTTGCATAAGATAATCCAACTAAAAGTGCTCCAACAAGTCCTGGACCGTAAGTAACTGCTATATGAGTTATATCATTCATATTTATATTTGCTTCATCTAAAGCCTGCTGCACAACTATATCTATATTTTCTATATGTTTTCTTGAAGCTACTTCTGGAACTACTCCACCAAATTTTTTATGTATATCTATCTGTGTTGATATTATATTTGAAAGAACTTCTCTCCCGTTTTTAAGGACAGATGCAGCTGTTTCATCACAGCTACTTTCTATCGCTAAAGTTATTATATCGCTCATTTTTACACCTCCGAAAGCTGATTCCACATTATTATTGCGTCTTCTCTGTTGTCGCTATAATATTCTTTTCTAACACCAGCCATTTTAAATCCGTATTTTTTGTACAGATTTTGTGCTACTAAATTGCTTCTTCTGACCTCTAAAGTCATAGCAACTATTTTATTTTCTTTGCAAAGTTTTACCATTTCTTTTAGTAGCTCATTTCCTATTTTAAGTCCTCTATAATCGCTGTGAACTGCAACATTTGTTATATGCCCTTCATCGATTATAAGCCAAATTCCTATATATCCTACTATTTTAGAGTCCTTTTCTGCTACTAAATATCTAGCATTGCTGTTTTTAACCTCGTCTATAAATGACTGCTTAGACCAGAAATCTTCAAAGCAATTTTTCTCAACTTCGAAAACTCCATCCACATCGTCCATAGTCATTTCTCTTACTATTACATCAGAAAGTTTTTCTGTATTTTCCATTTTCCCTCTTCTTATTTGAATTCCTGTATAGAATTCAATTCCTTCTTTCCTTCAAATTTCTATTTGTTTTCAGCTGTTTTCTGAGCCTCTAATTTTTTCATTTTTTCTTCGTACTGTACTTCTGCCTGAGATTTTCTTATGTATATTGGGTTTACATCGTAGCAGCTGTGAACTCCCTCACCTCTTTTATACTTAGCTAAAGCAACTGCACAAACACTTGCTGCCTTAGTTACATTGTGAGAAACTGCTGGGATATGTATATTTTCTACTTCTGATAGCTTATCTTCGTATTTTGAAACAGCTTCTCCAAGAACTATACATTCTTCTCCAGAATTTTTTATAATCTCTATTAAATCATCTATCTCTTTTACATCCATTCCTTCAAGCTCTACAAGCTCGTCGTTTTTATACTCGTATTTTGCTGTATATACCTGCGTTCTCTGTGCATCCAGTATTGGATATATTTTCTTGTCACAAAGGTCCATATTTCCAGCTAAGCTTTCTAACGCATTGACAGCTAATATTGGAATATTGTTTACATGAGAGATAGCCTTTGCTGTAGCCATACTTATTCTAAGACCTGTAAAAGATCCTGGCCCTACAGAAACTGCTATTGCATCCATATCCTCTATACTTAAATCGCTCATATTAAGCATAGTTTCTATCATAGGCATTAATTTCTGTGAGTGAGTCTTTTTGTTATTTATAACAAATTCACATATAAGACAATCATCTTCCACAACAGCTACACTGCATGCTCTTGAAGATGTATCCATTCCTAAAATTTTCATCTATAAATTCATCTCCTCAATCATTTTTTCGTATTTTTCTCCAACAGGCTCGAATGTTACCTCTCTACCCATTTCTTTATACTTCATATCTATTTTTAAATATTCATCTGGAAGTATATCCTCTATTAAATTCGCCCATTCTATTATACAAACTCCATCTGAGTTTATATATTCGTCGTATCCTATATCGTACATTTCCTCGCTACATCCTATTCTATAAACGTCGAAATGGTATAGAGGCAATCTACCCTGATATTCGTTCACTATTGTAAATGTAGGGCTAGTTATATAATCATCTACTCCAAGTGATTTTGCAAAACTCTGAGTAAATGTAGTCTTTCCGGCTCCTAAATCTCCAACTAGACAAATAATTGAACCAGTATCTACTAATTTTCCTAGTTTTTCACCAAGTTCCTTTGTCTTATTTTCGTCTTCTAAAAAAATTCTTTTCATATTTATCTCCGTATTTTTAATTTGTCTTTTATATTTTCCTTGTATATTATCTTTTATAAACAACTTTTCCATCTATTATCGTACACATTACTTTTCCACCTAAATCAAATGGTGAGCCTTCCCATAAAACTATGTCCGCATCCTTACCTTCTTCAAGAGAACCAACTTTTTTGTCTATTCCAAGTGTTTTGGCTGGGTTTATAGTTATCGCTCTAAGTGCTGCATCTTCTTTCATACCATTTTTAATAGCCATTCCTGCGCACATTGGAAGGTGCTGAACTGGTATTACAGGGTGGTCTGTCATTAGAGATACTTCTATCCCTGCATTTGAAAGTATTCCCGCTGTTTCAAGAGAAAGATTTCTAAGCTCTGGTTTAGATCTATCTGTCAATGATGGACCTACTATTATTGGATATTCTCCATTTTCTTCAAGAAGCTCATCTACTATTAAATGCCCTTCTGTACAGTGGTCTATAGTTAGCTTTAAGTCGAATTCCTTTGCAATTCTTATCGCTGTGAATATATCATCAGCTCTATGTGCATGTGCTTTTAGAGGAATTCTTCTTCTAAGTACCGGTATTAAGCTCTCAAGCTTCATATCGTACTCTGGCTTATCTATATCATTATCATCAGCTTCACTGTAAAAACTCATTTCCTCAAGATAATCCTGTGCCTTTCTAAAGTTTTCTCTAAGTATAGCTGCAATCGCCATTCTTGTTTGAGGAGATTTTTCATCCTGTCCATAGCAACTCTTTGGATTTTCACCAAATGCTATTTTTACAGCTACAGGATTTTTTATTACCATTTTATCTATTCTCTTTCCAAATGTCTTTATCGCTATACACTGTCCTCCCATAACATTTGCACTTCCTGGAGTTACACATACAGATGTGATTCCACCTTCGTACGCTTCCTTAAATGTATGGTCCATTGGATTTATAGCATCTATTGGGTTTAAATTAGGTGTAATTGGATCTGTTTCTTCATTTCCATCTGCTCCTTCAAATCCTAGACCATCTTCCCAAAGTCCAAGATGTGTATGGGCATCTATGAATCCTGGAAATACATTTAATCCATCTGCATCAATTACTTCAACATCTTCAAGGCATGTTGTATCTATTGACTCTGCAATTTTTTCTATTTTTTTATTTTTTATAAGGATATCTCCTTTTATTTCTCCATTTGTTACTGTGTTTATGTTTCCGTTTTTTATAAGAATCATATATATCTTCCTTTCTATGAGATGATATACTATTATACAACTTCAATATATCATTGCATACTGTTTCATAATATATTATATTAGAATTTTTAAGTGTTATCAAATAAAAAGACTGCTACGCTTATTCGTTAGCAGTCTTTTTCTGTTTATTTTTTATTTTTAATTTCAGACTCATACTTGAATCTATATTTTCCTCTTCCTTTTCCATTAACTTGTACTATTACATCCATTTCTTTCAATTTTTTCATGACTCTTATTGCTGTCGATTTTGACTTACCTAGTATCTTACTAACTTCTAAATTTCCTATAATCTGATTTGTTTCTACCTCATCATATACTTTTAAAATATTTTCTACTACTTCTCTTGGAAATTTTTTTGTTTCTAATAATCTTTCTATACTTATTTTGCTTAATTTAGTATATTTATAATCATTAATTTTATTTCCCAAAGTGTCACCAAAATCATCTGAAACAGCCTTTTCATTTCCCAAAGTGTCACTAAAATCACCTAAAACCACCTTTTTATTTCCCAAAGTGTCACTAAAATCATCTGAAACAGCCTTTTTATTTCCCAAAGTGTCATCTGATTGTATAATATACTGCAGCTTTGATGAATCTACTTTATTATTAAATACAATTGCCTTTAATATAAATGTATCCATATAATACTCCACTTCTTTAAACCCAGCTTCCTTCAATTCTTTGTAAATACGATCCACACCCTCTCCATATTCCTTGACATAGCCAAAATATTTTAAGTACTCTGCAATCTTTGGATTTCTAGAAAAATGAGTGTGTCTCATATTATCCTTTTTAACAAGTCCAGGTAATTTCCCAGGACTCTCTACAACCAACCTATCATCAAACATTTTAATTTGTATTTCTGTTCCTCTAATACTGTAATCTCTATGAGTTATAGCATTAACCACAAGTTCTTGCCTTACAAATTTAGGATATTCTTCAACAGTCACAAATCTGCCGTCTTTTTCTAAAAAAGTCTTTTCTTTTATTTGAGAATCTATATATTCTATAGTTTTCTTCAGCATATCATATATTTTCCCCTCAAATACAATATCCTTAACTACATTCATCTCGGCTCCAGTTTTTTCTTCTATTCCATCATATTTTATGAATCTGACTCTAGCTCTAGGAAAAAAATCCTGTGGTCTTTTTCCAAATAAAAGTATCGCTGCTGTACTTAAAACATCTTTTCCATTCTTTTCTTTTAAAAATCCTTTATTTTCCTTTAGATAACTTATTTCATCTTTTGAATACCCTATTATTTTTATATAATCTCTTAAAAAAGGAATATCTATATCATCTATTGTCGCATCAACTACCTCTGTATCTTCAAAGTTTCTCTCTCCTTTATCATACATAAGTTGTATTCTTTCCTCAAAATTTAATTTTATAGACTTATCCCCAACTCTTATAAATACCTCATCTTGCTGATTTTTATGTACAACAGAGTCAGACTCTATCTCCATAAGTAATATATGATTGTCAAAGCCATCAGAATCAATACACTCTATCCTTTTAGACTTTACTCTTATACTTGGAAAACAGTACCTAAAAGGCACTTCTAAAATCTCATTTATTTTTTCTTCATAGTAGTCTATCCCCTCAATAATTCTATTCTTATCTGTTATTCCTATAGCTATCATCCCACCATCTGAATTTGCAAATGCTATTATATGCTTTGCCAATTCCTTTGGCTTGATTTTAATACTTTTCCTATCAAATACAGAACCCTCTTCTAAACCTAATATATAATTTATATCCATACTCATACCTCTTTTCTATATATATTGCTATCTATTTATATTTTTTCCAAATATACACAATATATATACAAGGGCTTTTAAAAACATACTTGATATATAATTTTATAAAAGAGGAACCTCTCAGTAAAACTGGTAATTTTATACATACAATAAAAAAACAGCTGAGAAAAATCCCAGCTGCCATTTAAATATCATTTTCTTTTTTATATATTTTTTAAAATTATACATTCATACTTAATGCTATTCTATTTTTTTCCTTGTCAACATTTACAACCTTAACATCTATTATATCCCCAACAGATACAACTTCCATAGGATCATTTACCTTTACACCCATTTCTTTCTTGTGAACAAGTCCATCAGTTTTAACACCTATATCAACAAATGCACCAAAATCTACAACATTTCTAACAGTACCTTTAAGCACCATTCCATCTCTTAAATCATCCATGCTAAGGACATCAGTTCTAAGAATTGGCTTCATACCATCTTCTCTAGGGTCTCTACCTGGTCTTTTAATCTCTACAATTATATCTTTTATTGTAGGAACACCTGATTCAAGTTCTTCTGCTAATTTAGTTAATCCCACAACCTTAACTTTTTCATCTATATCTTTTAAATTTCCATTTTTTATATCGTCTTTAGAGTATCCAAGTACAGTTAGCATTTTTTCACAAGTAGCATAACTTTCTGGATGAACTCCTGTATTATCAAGAGGATTTTTAGCTTCTGGAATTCTTAAAAATCCCGCACACTGTGTAAATGCTTTTGGACCAAGTTTGCTTACTTTTTTAATTTCACTTCTAGATTTGAATTCTCCATTTTCTTCTCTGTATGCTACTATGTTTTTAGCTACAGCTGAACTAATTCCTGCAACATGTTCTAAAAGCGATGCGGATGCTGTATTTAAGTCCGCACCTACACTATTTACCGCATCCTCTACAACACCGTCTAATACTTCTTCTAGTCTTTTTCCATTAACATCGTGCTGATACTGTCCAACACCTATGCTCTTTGGATCTATTTTTATAAGCTCTGCAAGAGGATCCTGAATTCTTCTAGCTATAGAAATTGCACCTCTAATAGATACGTTGATATCTGGATGTTCTTTAGCTGCTAATTCTGAAGCGGAATATACAGATGCCCCTGCTTCACTTACAATAACGTATTTAACATCTAAATTATTATCTTTTATCATCTTTGCAACAAATGCTTCAGATTCCCTAGAAGCTGTACCATTTCCAATAGCTATTATATCTATATCGTGTTTTTTAATTAATCCTATTAATTCCTTTTCTGCCTCAGATTTTTTAGCCTGACTTCCTGTAACAAATACAACCGCTGAGTCTAAGAATTTACCATTTCTATCAACTACCGCAATCTTACATCCGGTTCTAATTCCAGGGTCAAATCCCATAACATTTTTACCATGTATAGGTGGCTGAAGAAGTAGGCTGTTTAAGTTTTTCCCGAACACACTTATTGCTCTTTCCTGACCTTTTTCTGTAAGCTCGTTTCTTATCTCTCTTTCAATTGCAGGGAAAATAAGTCTCTTATACGCATCTTCTATAGCCTCAACAACTATTTCTCTACATTTTCCAGATAATTTCTTAGTATATCTTCTTTCTATCCAACCTTTTACATATTCGTCGTCTATTTCTATTTTAACCTTTAAGATTTTTTCATTTTCTCCCCTATTTACAGCTAATATTCTATGTGGCGCTATGTATTTAACAGGCTCTGAATAGTCGTAATACATTTCGTAAACAGTCTTTTCATCAGAACTTCCCTTAGATACAACCCTACCTCTATTTCTTGCATTCTCTCTTAAATATTTTCTAACTTCTGCATCATCTGAAACAATCTCAGCTATTATATCATTAACACCTTTTAAAACATCCTCTACAGATTTTAAATCTTTTTCTTCGTCTATATACTTGCTAGCTAGTCCATCTACGTCATCAGTTTTACCATACATTATCTCAAGTGCAGGTTTTTCTAAGCCCTTTTCTTTAGCAATAGATGCTCTAGTTCTCTTTTTCTTCTTAAATGGTGCGTAAACATCCTCAACTTCCTGAAGAGTATTTGCCTTCTCAACAGCCTTAGAAATCTCCTTAGTCAATTTTCCTTGCTCATCAATAAGTCTAATAACATCTTCCTTTCTAGACTCTAAATTTCTAAGATAAACTAGTTTTTCGTGGAACTGTCTAAGAACAGTATCACTCATCTCACCAGTCTTTTCCTTTCTATATCTCGCAATAAATGGAATAGTATTCCCCTCATCAATAAGCTCTATAGTATTAACAACCTGAAAATCCTTTAGGTTGAACTCTTCCTTCAAAATATTATTAATATCCACCTAGGTCACTCCCATCTTAAAATCATTTACTACAACTAATATTATACTTCAAAAAACAAACTTCTCCAACATCTCGCTCTTCAGATACATTTACTTAATTCGTATTTTAACTCGGTAAAAAATTAAAACTTGTAAAACAAAAGAAGGGAGTAGCTTGCACTACACGCCCGTCGCCTGTAGAGGCGCCAGTGTAGGCAAGTTACTCCCTTCTTTCCAATTTACTTACTTAATTTTTTCCGAGTTAAATACGAATTAATAAATATATCAATATTTCCATTCATCACAGCATCAACGTTTCCTGTTTCCGTATTAGTTCTATGGTCTTTTACCATTTTATACGGCTGGAAAACATAGGATCTTATCTGGCTACCCCAAGTTATCTGAGTATATTTGCCCTGTAAATCTTCTATCTTTTCCTTCTGTTCCATTTCCTTAATATCAATCAGCTTAGCCATAAGCATTCTCATAGCAACTTCTCTATTAAGGTGCTGAGACCTTTCATTCTGACACTGAACTGTAATTCCTGTTGGAAGATGAGTTATTCTAACAGCAGAGTCTGTAGTATTTACATGCTGACCACCTGCACCAGATGCTCTATATGTATCTACTTTTAAATCGTTCTGATTTATCTCTACCTCTATATTTTCATCTAATTCTGGAATTACATCAACAGATGCAAAAGATGTGTGTCTTTTTCCAGAAGGGTCAAATGGAGAAATTCTTACAATTCTATGTACTCCTTTTTCTCCTTTTAAATATCCATAGGCATTATCTCCCTGGATAAGCATTACAGCTGTTTTTATACCAGCTTCTGGATCTGAAATTAAGTCTAAAAGCTTAACTTTATAATCTCTACCTTCTGCCCATCTTATATACATTCTAAGAAGCATCTGAGCCCAATCCTGAGCATCAAGCCCACCAGTACCAGCATTTATAGACACTATTGCATTATTCTTGTCGTATTCACCGCTTAAAAGCGTCTGAATAGTCATCTCATCTATAACATCTTTTAATTTATTTATAGAGTCAGAAATTTCTTTTTCTATATCTTCTGAGTCATCCTCTTCAAGTCCAAGCTCAATTAATACTTCTATATCCTCAAGATTTTTTTGAAGTTGCTCAAATTTTTCTACAGTCTCACAAAGTTTTTTGTTTTCCTGAAGAACTTTATGTGCATTTTCATTATCTTCCCAAAAATCCTGTTTTTCCATATCTTGCTCGTTTTCTATTATCTTTTCTTTGAGTCTTTCTATGTCAAAGAGAAACACTCAATTCTTGTATATTTTCAGACATCGCATCTAATTCGTGTCTGTATTCCTGCACATTTAGCATTGTATCCTCCTAAATTGCCTTTATCTTATTATCTTCCACAGCAGTTTTTATATTTTTTACCGCTTCCACAAGGACAAGGATCATTTCTTCCTACTTTTTTGTCAGCTACAACTGGCTTTTTACCTGTTCCTTCTGTATCAGGAGATTCTAATTTATCTACATCTACTACAGCTTTTCTTTCAGCTGGAACTTCAACAGTTATATTGAATAAGAACTTAACTGTATCTTCTCTTATAAGTTTGTTCATATCGTCAAACATGTCGAAACCTTCCATTTTGTATGCTATAACTGGGTCCTGCTGTCCTAAAGCTCTTAGTCCTATACCCTGACGTAACTGATCCATAGCATCTATATGGTCTATCCAATGGTTATCAACAGACTGAAGAAGTACTATTCTTTCAACTTCTCTCATTCTATCTGAACCTATATTTTCTTCTTTTATAGTGTATAGCTGTATTGCTCTTTCATTAACTTTTTCAGCTAATTCTATAGAATTTAGTCCTGTAAAGTCTATATCTTCAAGACTTCCAACTGGCATAAATTTATTGTACATATGTTTTTTGAATTCTTCTGAATTAAATCCAGTTTCTAAATCAAATTCATCAACTGCATCTACTATTATAGAGTGAATCATATCCTGTATCTGTTCCTGTAAGTTTTCTCCAGCAAGAACTCTTCTTCTTTCTTTGTATATGATTTCTCTCTGTTTATTCATAACGTCATCGTATTCTAGGACGTGTTTTCTTATACCGAAGTTTTTACCTTCGACTTTTTTCTGAGCAGATTCTATAGATTTAGTAAGCATTCTATGTTCTATTGGCATATCTTCTTCTAGACCTATTTTATCTACTAATCCCTGTATTCTTTCAGAACCGAATAATCTCATTAAATCGTCATCAAGTGCTATATAGAATCTTGAAGAACCTGGGTCACCCTGTCTACCAGCACGACCTCTTAACTGGTTGTCTATACGTCTTGATTCGTGTCTTTCTGTACCTATTATACAAAGACCTCCAGCTGCAAGAACTTCCTGCTGTTCAGCATCTGTCTGTTCTTTGAACTGTTTGTATAATTTCTGGTATGTTTTTCTAGCTGCATCTAATTCTTCATTCTCTTCAACACCAGCTACTTCATTAGCTGCATTTACTCTGTTTATAGTTTCTTCTGTGAAGTTCATTTTCTTCATTTCTTTTATAGCCATGAATGAAGGGTTACCACCTAGAAGTATATCTGTACCCCTACCAGCCATATTAGTTGCTATTGTAACAGCACCTAATCTACCAGCCTGAGCTATTATTTCTGCTTCTTTTTCGTGGTATTTTGCATTTAGAACCTCGTGTTTGATTCCTCTTTTTCTTAATATATCTGAAAGTATTTCAGATTTTTCTATTGAAACTGTACCTACTAGAACTGGCTGTTTTTTAGCATGTCTTTCTGCTATATCATCTGCAACGGCATTGAATTTACCTCTTGTACTTTTGTAAACTGTATCTGGTAAATCTTCTCTTACCATTGGTTTATTTGTAGGTACCTGGAATACGTCCATTTTGTATATAGCTTTGAACTCTTCTTCTTCTGTTTTAGCAGTACCAGTCATTCCTGATAATTTTTTGTACATTCTGAAGTAGTTCTGGAATGTTATTGTAGCTAAAGTTTTAGATTCTCTCTGAACTTTTAATCCTTCTTTAGCTTCTATTGCCTGATGAAGTCCATCTGAGTATCTTCTACCAAACATTAGACGTCCTGTGAATTCGTCAACTATAACTATTTCACCGTCTTTTTCAACGTAGTCAACATCTCTCTTCATTATAACGTGAGCTTTTAAAGCTTGATTTATATGGTGATATAGTTCTGTATGAGCTACATCAGTTATATTATCAACATTGAAGTACATTTCCGCTTTTTTAACACCTGATTCAGTAAGTGAAACAGCTTTATCTTTTTCTTCCTGTTCATAATCATCTGGTTTTAAAGTATTTACAAATGTATTTGCATCTGTGTATAAATGAGTTGATTTGTCCCCAGGTCCAGATATTATAAGTGGTGTTCTTGCTTCATCAACTAATATAGAGTCGACCTCATCGACTATAGCATAGTTTAATTCTCTCTGAACCATCTGTTCTTCATGAATTACCATGTTGTCTTTTAAGTAGTCGAAACCAAATTCGTTGTTTGTTCCGTAAGTTATATCGCAGTCATACTGTCTTTTTCTAACTTTTGGACTCTGACCATGTACTATAACACCTACTGTCATTCCTAAGAATTCGTATACTTTTGCCATCTGATCACGGTCACGTTTTGCTAGGTAGTCGTTGACAGTTACAACGTGTACCCCTTTTCCTTCAAGGGCATTAAGATATACTGGACAAGTAGCAACAAGAGTTTTACCTTCCCCAGTTTTCATCTCAGCTATTCTACCTTCGTGAAGTACCATACCACCTATTAACTGAACTTTGTAGTGTCTAAGCCCTAATGTTCTTTTTGAAGCTTCTCTAACAACTGCAAATGCTTCTGGTAGTATATCATCTACTGTTTCGCCATTAGCTAATCTTTCTTTAAATTTATCAGTCATTCCTCTTAATTCTTCATCATTCATTGCCTCAAATTTTGGCTCTAATGATTCTATAAGGTCTGCTGTTTTTTCGAATTTTTTTAAATCTTTTCTATCGGCCATATTAAACAGGCTATCTAAAAAACCCATAATTCAATCTCTCCTTCGAACTAATTTATGTTATATTTTTACATATTCTAATTTTATGCTATCTTTCATTTTACCATAAAAAAAAGGTGTATGTATGAAAATTTGAAAAATAGATTAAGTATATAATTATAGTATAGATTTTTTCTATCAACTTGTCGAATTGTATTGAAATAACTTTACATTTATCAAACATACTTTTAACATAGTCTTCTCTTTTTAATTTATCATGATATAATTAAATCTAATAATTTACACGAGGTACGGTATATGAAAAATATAATAATAAAAGATAAAAAACAATATTTAATATTGTTGAAAAAATTATTTGATAAATGCGATTCTTTTAAAATAGTAGTTCCTTTAAACAAAATTTTTTCTAACGTAAATAATAACTCTATGCCATTAATAATACAAAAACTTTTGCCCTATTCTACTAACTCAGAAAATGCAAGTACATGGCCTGGAACAAAGGTAAGCAGAGGACAAAAGAAAAACTATCGAATATATACTTTTAAAATATGTTCTCAAACATTTGACATAATGAAAAAGTACTCTAACTTTTTTGATGTAAAGTTTGAAAATGAAATAGAATACTATACTTCTTTTAACGAAGATATTCAGCTAGATATTTCTTTCTTTGAATATAATAATTGTATATTCTATACTACTGTTCATGAAGGAATCTGTATGATAGAAAAAGAATTATCGTAAATATAAAAAAGAACCTATTAGAATAGATACTTATTAAAGTTATCTCTATCTATAGGTTCTTTTTAACTATATTTTTATTTCATCTTAAAATTTTATTACTTTTTCTCTTTTAATATAATCAATTTATATATGATATTTTAGTATTCTTCTTGTTCTATTATACCATATCCACCATTTTTACGTTTGTAAACTAGAGCTATTTCATCAGTTTCATCATTTTTGAATATATAGAAATCATGTCCAACTAATTCCATCTGAAGAACTGCTTCTTCTTCACTCATTGGTTTAACATTTATTTTTTTACGTCTCTTGATTTCAAATGGCACTTCTTCAAAATCTTCTAATTCTTCTTCTAGTATAGCATCATTTATTTCTGAACTATCGAATCTTATACTCTTATTGTCCTGATGTCTTTTCTGCATTTTATCTTTATATTTTTTAAGCTGTATTTTTAATTTATCAACAACAAGATCTATTGCAGGATATAAGTTTTCCTGAGATTCCTCTGCTCTTATAACATGACCATTTTTAGGAGCTATAGTTACTTCTATTTTGTGTCTTCCTTTCTTAGCGCTTACAGTAACTTTTACATCTGTATCAGGACTTATATATTTATCTAATTTACTTAATTTACTTTCTATATTGTCCTTGATTCCCTGAGTTAATTCCATTTGTTTTCCAGATATAGTAAGTTTCATAACTACCTCTCCTTTCGGTATCAAGCTGATATTTCTATACTTTTAAAGTAATCGCTTGATATTTATTTCTTGTTATATATATTCTACATACATTTAACATTCCCTTCTTTTTTCAATAAATTTTTATTTTTTTCTGACAATTTTGTAGAGAAGTTCTATTTTTAATAGTTATTTTTACACACATATTCGTGGATAATGTGGATATTATGCTGTTGATAGTGTGGATAAGTTTGTTGATAAGTAATTTTTTGTGTATATTACTTGAGTGTAGCTTTTTATTTTTCCACAGAAAACTGTTTGTATTGTTATTAACTTGTTAATTATTTTTTATATATTTAACATAACTTTTTTCATTTAATTTTTAGTTTTACCACAACTATGTAGAGTATTTTTGCTTTACACTATAAAATTCAACAAAAAAAGAGATGAAGCATTTGCTTCATCTCTTTTTTTAGATATTCAGCTGACCTGGTCTTTTCCCCCACACTCGCCTACTGGAGGGTTCGCTCTGGTTCGCATCACTACTACTCTCTCTCGATTGGAATTTATTTTTTGAATATCGGTAGGTCTTACTTCTAGGCCGCACTATGATCACTGCCCCGCTTTTAGGACTAGCTTACGTGGATCCCTTTGCCTGCGACTGGCCTGGACTTTCAACCACAGACCTGAACATCTTTACATATTTTAATATATTTATCTTAACTCGTCAATATTTTTCTTTATTCTAATAAATATTTCCCCAGATTAATCTATATTTCTCGTCAAGAATGTCAAAACTATTATCTCGTCTACTCCATATATTTTAAGCTTTTTAGAAATCTCATTTACAGTAGTTCCTGTAGTAAATATATCATCGACTAATATTATCCTCTTTCCTATTATTTCCTCGCTATCCACTTTAACTTCAAAGGCGTTTTTTAATTCTTTTTCACGTTGAAATTTATTGAGTGCATAGAGTCTTTTTGTGTTTCTATTTCTCTTTACACAGTCTATTATCGGTATATTTGTACATTCAGAAAGATAACTAGCAATCTTTTCTGCTTGATTAAATCCCCTAATCCTCATTCTCTTTTTATACAGAGGTACTGGTATTATATAATCCGCAGAAAGCTGCTCAAATTCCAACTTATCTCTCATTACCTGGGCAATATATCTAGACATATACGTATTTCCATAGTACTTCAACGAAAGCACTAACACCTTACTCTTATCACAATACTCTATGCAGGATATTGCCCTATCAAAGTAAAAATTCTTATTCTCACAGAATTTGCATCTCGTGTATTCTATCTTTTTTTCTTCTACCTTTCCATATCCTTCTCTATACTCTTCAAATTTTTCTAAAACATATTCCTCATCATCGTCAATTTTGAGATTTACTGCATCTTTTGACTCATTATTTCCCGTCAAAATTATACAATTATCCTCAATTTCCTTAATCTCCTCATCTGCAAGATTATCCTCTTCGTCATCACTTTTATCAAAATTTATCCTATTTATCACAGGTTTTCCACATTTGTGGCACTCTTCTTTGATAAATGTCATTTCTTCAAAGCAATCCTTACAGAGAGAATATGTATTGTTTGGATCTATAGGCTTTTGACATATTAAACAGGTTATATTTTGTGGAAAGAAAAAATCCATAATCAATGATAGATAATTCAACTATACTAGCACTCCTTCTCTTTTTATCCGGTTAAGTTTGAGAGCTAGGTTTGAATATCTAGCATTCACTCTATTATTTTGAACCATCTGTTTTAAATATCTAACATCTCCAACTAGTACAACTAATTTTTTTGCCCTAGTTATAGCTGTATAAAGTAGGTTTCTCGATAGTAGCATAGGTGGCGCCCATGCTATTGGTATTACTACCACCGGGAATTCACTCCCCTGACTTTTGTGTATTGTTGTACAGAAACTGTGGTCTAGTTCGTCAAGTTCTTCAAAATTATATTCAACTATTCTTGAGCCTTCAAACATAACGTAGATAATTTTTTTATTCTTGTCTATATAATAAATATATCCAATATCTCCGTTATATATACCTTCGCCGTTCTCTGTTTCGTCCTCATTTTTCCAGCTTTTTGTATAGTTATTTTTTATCTGCATTACTTTATCGCCAATTCTAAATATCCTTTTATTTAAAGTAACTTCGACCTTTCTTTCTGATGGTGGATTTAGGTATCTCTGTAGAATTATATTCATATTTGTAACACCTATATCACCTTTTCTCATAGGGCTTAAAATCTGTATATCCTCTAATGGATCCACTTTGTAGAACTTAGGCAATCTTGTTTCTACAAGCCCTATTATAGTGTTCATTATTTCTTCATTTGTAGCCGCATTTAAAAAGAAGAAGTCCTTATTTTTTGCATTTAGATATGGTGCTTCTCCATTATTTATCTTATGTGCATTGACTATTATCATACTTTCCTGAGCCTGTCTAAATATCTCATCAAGTCTTACAACTTTGATAACTTGAGAATCTATTATATCTCTAAGAACATTTCCTGCGCCTACTGATGGAAGCTGGTCACTATCTCCTACTATTATAAATCTAGTCCCTGGTTTTATAGCATTTACAAGACTAAACATTAGAAGTATATCTATCATAGATGCTTCGTCTACAATTATTACATCTGCTTTTATAGGCTCCTCTTCGTTTTTAAAGAATACTAAATCGTCATCTGTAGAGTATCCCATCTCAAGAAGTCTGTGTATAGTCTTAGCTTCTTCATTAGATGTTTCACTCATTCTCTTAGCTGCACGTCCTGTTGGAGCTGCAAGTACTACTTCCTTCTTTTTACGCTTAAATATCTTTATTATAGTATTTATGGTCGTTGTTTTACCTGTACCTGGTCCACCTGTGATAACACTTACACCGCTCTGTAGAGCCTCTGTAACAGCTTCTCTCTGTCTATTAGCTAACTTTATACCTTCAGCCTTTTCTACAGCTTCTATTTCTGCATCTATATCTATTTTTTTATCCTTTTTAAAGTCAAAAGTTGCAAGCTCTATAAGCTTCTTGCACACACCATTTTCTGCTAAGTAATAATTCATAAGGTATACAAGCAGAAAATCTCCAACTTTGTCTAGCTTAATCTTTTGAGCATAGGCCAAATCTAGTAGACAATTATCTATCTTATCAATTTCAACTCCTAAAAGTTTTACTGCCTCTTTTTCTACTTCTTTTTCTGGAAGAAATGTATGTCCTTCTCCAAGAGCTTTTTTTAAGACATATATTATTCCCTGGCTAATTCTGTCTTTAGAATCTCTTTCTATACCTATCTTTTGAGCTAAGTTATCTGCTACTTTAAAGCCTATCCCCCTTATATCTTCTGCAAGTCTATACGGGTTTGATTTTATTAGTTTCATAGCTCTATTGTTGTATTTTTTATATATCTTTAAACATAGGTTTGGAGTTATTCCAAATGGAGCTAATTCAAGAATTATTTTCCTAAGTTCTCTATCTTCTTCATAGCTTTCTACAATCTGAGCAACTTTTTTCTTTCCTATTCCATCTATTTCCTGAAGTCTTTCTGGAGCATTTTGAATAACATCCAACGTATCTACACCAAATTTATCAATTATTTTATTGGCCATTTTTTCACCTATACCTTTAATCATTCCAGATGCTAGGTATACCCTAATTCCTTCAATAGATGTCGGTGTAACAGGCACGAAGCTACTTACTTCAAACTGATTCCCATATACCTTATGTCTTCCCCATTTTCCTTCAACTTCAACAGTTTCACCTACAGAAAGAGTAGGCATACATCCTACTACGGAAATCTCTCCGTCCTCATTTGTAAGTTTTGCTATTGTATATCCGTTGTCTTCATTTTGAAATACTATATCTGTTATTAATCCCTCTATTCTCTCCACTTTTTCACCTCCTATGTTATATTTTCACTACATATAAGATTAATTATACTAATTGTACAAGTTTTTTTCAAACATAAGTTCGTTTTAACACACCTTATCTCCCTTTTTTCTCATAACGGCATTTCCTGGAGCACCTACTAGCTCACATATATTTTTAAATCTTCTATCGTGCCCACAAGCTTCTTTGTGAATTTCATTTGCCGCATAATGAGCGTATTCATGTCTAATTATCCCTATTACAGTATTTTCATCGTATTCTCCAGACACAGTCTTTGTTGAAAATTCAAAGCAAACTGGCACTATTTTCTTATCTTCTATTTTAAATTTGTACATTCCAAGACTTCTTGTCATTCTCGGATTTATTTTTATTGGAAGTTCAGATCCCTTTTTACCAAGAATTCTATCCATTTTTTTCATTTCTTTTCTTATATCTTCTACACTCCAATATTTATACATTTTACTCTCCCCCTTTCACATATCACTATAATTATAATAATATATTTACCTAAAAAAAATGCATACACTCATCAATCGAAAAAGTGTATGCATCTAAAATTCTAATTAATTTTTATTATTCACCTAGTGCTTCTTTTTTAAGTATTTCAGCTTTATCAGTTCTTTCCCATGGAAGATCTATGTCAGTTCTACCAAAGTGTCCGTAAGCTGCACACTGTTTGTATATTGGTCTTAGAAGGTCTAGGTCTCTTATTATCGCACCTGGTCTTAAGTCAAAGTATTTGTTTACTAGTTCAACTAGTTTTTCTTCAGAAACTTTTCCAGTTCCGAATGTATCAACGAATATAGATAGAGGTCTAGCAACACCTATAGCGTATGATAATTCTATTTCACATTTGTCTGCAAGTCCAGCTGCTACTATATTTTTAGCAACATATCTTGCTGCATAAGCTGCAGATCTGTCAACTTTTGTTGGGTCTTTTCCAGAGAATGCTCCTCCACCATGTCTAGAATATCCACCGTAAGTATCTATTATTATTTTTCTTCCTGTAAGTCCTGTATCTCCCTGTGGTCCACCTACAACGAATCTTCCTGTTGGGTTTACATAGTATAATGTTTCTTCATCAAGAAGTTCTGCTGGTATAACAGCTTTTATAACGTGTTCTATTAAGTCTTTTCTTATCTGTTCAGTTGTTACATCTTCACTGTGCTGAGTAGATATTAATATTGTATGAACTCTTACTGGTTTATTGTCTTCGTATTCTACAGTTACCTGAGTTTTTCCGTCTGGTCTTAAGTATTCAAGAAGTCCAGATTTTCTAACTTCTGTTAATCTTCTAGATAATTTGTGAGCTAAAGATATTGGTAATGGCATAAGTTCTGGAGTTTCATTACAAGCAAATCCGAACATTATACCCTGGTCTCCTGCTCCTACTTTTTCTATTTCTTCTTCAGTTACTTCTCCTGATTTACTTTCTAATCCTTCGTCAACACCCATTGCTATATCGCCTGACTGTTCATCTATAGATGTTATAACTGCACAAGTGTCACAGTCAAATCCGAATTTAGCTCTTGTGTATCCTATTTCTTTTACTGTTTCTCTAACTAATTTTGGGATATCAACGTATGCTGATGTACTTATTTCCCCTGCTACTAATACTAATCCTGTTGTAACTGTTGTTTCACATGCAACTCTTGATTTTGGATCTGCTTCTAATAATGCGTCTAGTATTGAGTCTGATATCTGGTCACAGATTTTATCTGGATGTCCTTCAGTTACTGATTCTGATGTAAATAAATGTCTTGCCATTCTTTCTTTCCTCCCTTTTCCTTTAAATTACCTTTTTATATTACGTCATCTTCCTATTATGGATTTCTCCAATTTTCTTTTTATTATTTTTATGTTAGTTATTGTATTTACACTGATTTGCAAAGAATTTTTATAATAAAAAAACCTCTTCACTAAAAGAAGAGGTTAATTATGCATAACTAATTAACATAACCTCATCTTTCAGGATAAATCCTGTAGGAATTAGCACCTTTTCCCTTGTGGGTGGTTGCCGGGCTTCATCGGGCCTGTCCCTCAGCCTCTCTTGATAAGGTAATCAAGATTGTCTATTTTTTCAACGAATTTAATTTTATAATAGATTATATCTTTTGTCAATATAAAATTCAAACCAAAAGATAAATTATTATTTTTAGATAATTTTATTTTTCTGTAAGTGCAAACATTAATTCTCCCTTACACACTAATTCACCGTCAACATAAGCTGCGGCATCTGCTTTTCCTATGTTTCTCTTTAAGGCCTTCATTTCTATTTCCATAGTTAATGTATCTCCTGGTCTTACTTCTCTTTTAAATCTTACTTTATCTATGCCAGCAAATACGCCTAGTTTCCCCTTGTTTTCTTCAAGAGACATCATAGCAACTGCACCTACCTGTGCCATAGCTTCTATTATTAAAACGCCTGGCATTAGAGGGTATTCTGGGAAATGCCCCTGGAAAAATGGTTCATTAGCAGTCACATTTTTTATACCTACTGCTCTTTTTCCCGCTTCAAGTTCAACTATTTTATCTACTAAAAGAAATGGATATCTATGTGGTATTATTTCCTTTATTTGATCAATATTTAACATATCTTTCTCCCAATTACTCTATTTTAAATTTGAGGAGTTTAGATACTAAACCCCTCAATCTCTTTACAATTTGATATTTATTATTTTTCTTCTGCTGGCATTGATTTGAAAGATCCACCAGTTTTTAATATGTCTAATGAACTTAATGCAGCACCAGTACCTGTTGCAACACAAGATAATGGATTGTCAGCTATTCTAACTTTTATTCCTGTTCTCTGTTCTATTTTTTTGTCTAGTCCGTATAATAATGATCCTCCACCAGTCATAACGATTCCTGATTCACTTATATCTGCAGCTAATTCAGGTGGTGTTTTTTCAAGTACTGAGTGAGTAGTAACAACTATCTGTTCTACACATTCATCTAAAGCTTCTAATGTTTCTGCTGAGCTTATTTCAACAGTACATGGAAGTCCAGTTATCTGGTTTCTTCCTGTTACTTTCATGAATTTTTCTTCTTCTCTCTTGAATGCACTACCTATTTCCATTTTAACTTTTTCAGCTGTTCTTTCACCTATTATAAGGTTGTGCTGTTTTTTCATGTATTTTGTTATTGCGTCGTCAAATTTATCTCCACCCATTTTTATAGAGTCGCTGACAACAGCTCCACCAAGAGATATTACTGCTATATCGACAGTACCACCACCGATATCTATTATCATATTTCCACTTGGTTCACCTATTTCTATTCCTGCACCTATTGCAGCAGCTATAGGCTCTTCTATAACATAAACTTCTCTAGCTCCAGCCTGTTTTGTAGCATCTTCAACCGCTCTTTTTTCAACTTCTGTAACACCAGTTGGTACACATACCATTATTCTAGGCATTACTATTTTACCGAAGCCTTTCTTTTCTACTATTTTTTCAACAAAATATTTTAACATTTTTTCTGTTGTATTGTAGTCAGATATAACACCATCTCTAAGAGGTCTTATAGCTGATATATTAGCAGGTGTTCTACCTATCATTCTTTTTGCTTCTTTACCAACCGCTAATATTTCATTTGTTTTATTATCTATTGCAACTACTGAAGGTTCTTCAAGTACTATTCCTTTTCCACTCACATATACTAAGACATTAGCTGTCCCTAAATCTATTCCTATATCAGCACCAGATACTTTTGCCATTTCAAAAACTCCTTTGTCATTTAAATATTTTTTGCTAAATAAATTTAGCTATATACTAAATTATATCATATTTTCAAATTATTATTATCTTGTAAATCTATTATTTTTTCGCATTATTAATAAACCTTAGGTATTTTTCGAAAATGTTATTCAACTATTTCTATATTACCACCTAAAGCTCTTATTTTCTTGTCTATATCCACATAACCTCTCTGTATATGATATATTTCACCTATCTGTGTTTCACCTTCTGCTATAAGTCCACATAATATAAGTGCTGCACCAGCTCTTAAATCAGTTGCATTAACTTTAGCTCCGTATAATTTATCAACGCCATTTACTATAGCACTTCTTCCTTCTATCTTTATATCTGCTCCCATTCTATTGAATTCAGCAACATGCATAAATCTATTTTCAAATACAGTTTCTATAACAACTGCTGTACCATTAGCTATTGTAAGCATTGCCATAAACTGTGCCTGAACATCTGTTGGGAATCCAGGATGTGGAAGTGTTTTTATATCTATTGGTTTTAATACTTCTGGTCCTATTACTCTAACTGCATTTTCCATTTCGATTATTTCACAACCAGTTTCTCTTAATTTTGCTATTATTGGTTTTAAGTGTTCCATAAGTACGTTTTCCACAGTTATATCACCTTTTGTCATAGCTGCTGCAACCATGTATGTAGCTGCTTCTATTCTATCAGGTATTACTGTGTGTTCAGCACCTTTTAAAGATTCAACACCTTTTATTTTTATTGTATTTGTTCCTGCACCTTTAACATTTGCTCCCATTTCATTTAGGAAGTTAGCTAAGTCAACTATTTCTGGTTCTTCTGCTGCATTTTCTATTATAGTTGTTCCTTCTGCTAATGCTGCAGCCATCATTATGTTTTCTGTAGCTCCTACTGATGGGAAATCAAGGTATAATTTGTTTCCTGTTAATTTTTCTGTTTTTGCTTCTACAAATCCATGATCTATTTCTACTTCAGCTCCTAATGATTTGAATCCTTTTAGATGTAAATCTATAGGTCTTGTTCCTATAGCACATCCACCTGGCATAGATATTTTTGTATGATTAAATCTAGCAAGTAAAGGACCCATCACTAAGAATGAAGCTCTCATTTTTCTAACTAGTTCGTATGGTGCTTCACAAGTAGTTATATTACTAGCATCTACTGTTAAAGTAGTTCCTTCATATGTTACTTCAGCACCTAAATGTCTTAAAAGATCTGATATAACATGAACATCTCTAAGATTTGGTACTCCTTTTAAAACTGATTTTCCTTCTGCAAGTAATGTAGCTGCTATTATTGGTAATACAGCATTTTTTGCTCCGTCTATTTTAACTGTACCTCTTAAAGGTGCACTTTTTTTAACTATTATTTTTGGCATATTTTTTCTCCTCTAACTTTTATCTATATTTAATTTGGCTATCTCTCATATTTATTCTATCGTATAGTATTTTTATGTTTATATTCTATTTTAATACACTATTTTTTAGTGTATCTATGTTTAATTTTTATTTTTATCGTATTCTTTATTATATAATAATTTTCTAAAAATTTCATTACTCTTGCTGAGTTTGTAACCTTTTTTAATTAGTCGCAAAATTTAAATCATTTCATCATTTATCTACAATTCAACATTTTACGCCTTATCAATTATATCACTTTATGTAAACTTTATGAAGGGATTAACAAAAAAAAGACTGTATTTTTATAAATACAGTCTTTTCTAAAAAATAATCTATTATTCTATTTTAATTATTCACCTTTAACTAGGTTGTATTCGTACTGTTTAACACCGTCTGCATTGTAAACATCTGTAAATCCATTGTCTACTAAGAACTGTGCTAATTTTCCACTCTTATTTCCTGAGTTGCAGTATACTATAACTTTTTTGTCTTTGTACTGTTCTAATTCACCTAATTTATCTTTAGCTTCGTCAACGAATACGTTTATAGCACCATCGATATGTCCTTTAGCGAAATCTTTAGCATCTCTAGCATCTATTACTACAGTGTTAGCAGTATCTTTCATTGCTTCTACTACTTCATCACCTTTCATAGTTTTAACTTCTGCTTTAGGTTCTTCTTTACCCTGAACTAATTCATATTCATACTGTTTAACACCATCTGCATTAGAAACATCTGTGAATCCGTTGTCTACTAATAACTGTGCTAATTTTCCTGATTTTTTACCTGAGTTGCAGTATACTATAACTTTTTTATCTTTATACTGTTCAAGATCACCAAGTTTAGATTCAGCTTCATCTACAAAAACATTTAATGCTCCTTTTATATGTCCAGCTTCGTATTCAGAAGCATCTCTAGCATCTATTACTACAGTGTTAGCATCTTTCATAGCTTCCACTACTTCGTCACCTTTTATAGTTTTAACTTCTGCTTTAGCCTGTTCCTGTTTAGCTTCTTCTTTTGGAGCTTCTTCCTGTTTGCTACATCCAACAGCACCTATAGATAATACTAATGCTGTACCTATTGCTAGAACTTTAAATTTTTTGTTTAATTTCATTTGTATCCCTACCTTCCTTAACTTGTATACGTTCTTATTTTTATTATATCATATAAAACAAATTTTTTAAATTTTTTAATATATCGTTAATAACTATAGTATAACAAATTAAAATAGTTTTATTAAATATATATTTTTTATTTAATCATAATAAAAACTTATCTTTAAATCCTATTTAACATTTATTTTATTTATATTTATTTTTCTCAATACTATATATAGGCATAAAAAAAAGTGTATTTTCATACACTCTAATTTATTTCTTTATTTTTCATTTTTATCTTTTATTCTAAATATTCTCTTTAATCCTCTTCCTATTACTTGGAAGAAAGTTAGAGATTTTAATAATTTGTCTGATTCTATATATTTATTTACAGCTCTTAAAGTAGCTTTATTATCTCTTGTAGAAAAGCTATATGTTCCATTTTCTTTTGTAACTATTGCAAAACGAGATATCCATTTTCCACGAAAACTCACAGATCCTAATACATGATCTACCTCTGTCCAAGGAATCTGAATATAGTCGTTTACATTTTTTTCATTATAGAATTCAAACGCTTTATCACCAATCATTACATTTCCGTAGCTAGTTAGACCTAAGAATGATGTCGCAGGTACTGTATAGTCTACCTTTGTGTTCATTGATTGAGCCATTAAACACCCTCCTAAAAAATATTATATTTAAAGAAAAAGCTCAGATAACTGAGCTTTTCCTTTGTAATATATTTGAAAATATTTAATTACATTATACCTAATAAGTGAGCACCTATACCAACTATGAATAATGCTATGATTATTACTATTGGAGATACATTTTTCTTTAATAACTTACAGCATAATAATGTTAATAATAAAGCTGCAAGTCCAGGTATTAACTGATCTAAGTTACCCTGTAATGTAGTAGTTTTAACTACATCTAGAGCATTTCCACCTAGTGAGTTATACATTGTAAGTGCCTGTTTTATACCTTCTGTTCCAGCTGGTAAGCTAGCCCAATCTATATACGCACCTTCAGACTGTGTAACCTGAGAAACTACTGGAGTAAATGATATACTTACCCAACGCTGAACTAGAGAACCTATTATGAACATACCAAGTATTGAAGCTCCCTGAGTTATTTTTCCTAATAATCCACCAGATAAATCCTGTGCTATTGAGCTACCAACTTTGTATCCGAATTCCTGAGTGTACCATAAGAAAGCCATACGGATTATATTCCATGCAAAGAAGAATATTAGTGGACCAACTATGTTTCCACCTAATGCTAATGAAGCACCTAATGCTCCAAGTATTGGTCTTAGAGTGAACCAGAATACTGGGTCACCAACCCCTGCTAGAGGTCCCATCATACCAACTTTAACACCCTGTATTGCCTGGTCGTTAACTTCAGCACCATTAGCTCTTTCTTCTTCAAGTGCTAATGTAACCCCTATAACTGGAGCTGATACGTAAGGATGTGTATTGTAGAATTCCATGTGTCTTTTTAAAGCAGCAACCTGGTCTTCTTTATTTGTATATAATTTTTTGATAGCTGGTATCATTGAGTAACACCATCCACCATTCTGCATACGTTCATAGTTCCAAGAACCCTGAAGGAACTGATGACGCCAAGCAACAGACATACGGTCTTTTTTAGTTAATGTTTTTCTTTCTGCCATTTTTCTTTTCCTCCTTCAAGATTAATATTCATTTAATATATCGCCAAGTGGATCTCCAGAACCACCGTTTCCATTACCGCCGTTTCCAGCACTTTCTTTTAGTCCTAAGTATAATAGAGCTAAAGATACACCTATTACACCAAGAGCTATAAGTGTTAACTGGTTTACAGCAGCTATAACAAATCCTAGAGCGAAGAATGGCCATGTTTCTTTTGTTGACATCATGTTTATAACCATTGCATACCCAACAGCGGCAACCATTCCACCACCGATTGTCATACCTGTTGCTAACCATTCAGGCATTGAGTTTAATGCACCTGTTACAACTGATGCTGGTACGAAACATAAAGCTGCAGCTGGTATAGCTATTCTTACACCCTGAAGTAATATAGCTATTATGTGCCACATTTCCATTTTTCTCATGTTTGCTTCTTCAGCAGCAGCATCCATGAAATGAACTATTGGTATAGATAATGTACGAACTATCATAGTTAAGAATAAACCTGCTACTGATAGTGGTATAGCAACTGCTATAGAAGTAGATATTGCAGTCTGAACATTAGTAGTTCCACCATTTAATCCTAATACCATTATTATTGCAGAAGCAACTGATGCTAAAGCAGCATCTGGTGCAACTGCAGCACCAACGTTTGCCCATCCAAGAGCTATCATCTGTAATGAACCACCAAGGATTACACCCTCAGTTAAATGTCCACTTACTAATCCTATTAATGTACATGCCACTAGAGGCTGATGGAACTGGAATTCATCTAGAACCCCTTCCATACCTGCTAGCAAGGCAACAACAATTATTAAAAGTACTGTTATCATTGACATAACTTTATATCCTCCTCGCCTTTATGCTTTTGCTAATTCAGCTTTTGCTTTTTTAAGAAGATCATCGATATTTTCTCCAGATTCACTTGGAACCTTACGAACATCAAATTTTATTCCCATATCTTTTAATTCTTCTATTGTTTCTATATCTTTTGCGTCCATTGCTATTGCTTTATTTGCAACAACTTTACCTACAGAGTGAGCCATAGAACCTAAGTTTAGTTCTTTAACTTCAACTCCACCTTTTATTGCTCTTAAAGCATCCTGTGGTGTTTCGAATAATAACATTGCTTCAGTATTTCCAAAACGAGTATCTTTCTGAACTTTTATCATTTTGTCGATTGGAACAACGTTTGCTTTTACCCCAGGAGGAGCCGCCTGTTCTATCATTTTCTTACGTAAATCGTCGTGAGCAACAGAGTCTGAAACTACGATTATACGATTTGGTTTTGTTGTTTTTGTCCAAGTTGTAGCAACCTGTCCATGTAATAAACGTGTATCTATACGAGCTAACACGTATTTTATTTTTCCGTCACCTATTACTGTTCCTTCTGGTATTGCACCACCAGCAGTTGCCTGAACTGGAGCAGCTTCTTCTTTTTTAGGTTCTAAAGATTCGGGACAAACTTTTATTCCTTCTCTTCCAGCACCTACTATATAAGCTGCTATTTCGTGAGCAGTTTCCATAGATAGACGTGCACCGTATGCTTCTACAAGCATTGGTAAGTTAAGACCAGTAACTATAGCCCATTTTTCGTGTCCTTCAACAAGTCCTGTAGCCTGATTGAATGGTGTACCACTCCATAAGTCTACTAAGAATAAAACTTCTTCAGGATTTTCGAATGTAGCAATAGCTTCTTCCATCTTAGCTTTTAAATCGTTTGGGCCTTCGCTTGGCTGTAATGTAACAGCTTTAACATCCTGCTGTTCACCAAATATCATTGATACTGACTGTAGTATCCCATTAGCGAAGTCACCATGACTAGCAAGAACAATTCCTACCATATCTCTTTTCCTCCATCCATTAATTTTTATATTTTGAGTTTTATAAATAGAGAAAACAAATTATCATCATAAAATTGCATTTTAAACCAACCTCTTAAAGTTAAAAATATCACAATTAAATTAATATAATAGCATTATACCCTAAGGTATCAATCTTATGCTTTCCCTTTTCCTAAACTCATTAAATACATTATACATTATATAGAAAATTAAAATTTTTTTCAACAATTATTTGTCAATCTTAATTTCTTATAAAAACAGGATAACCTTTGTCTACTTTATTTTCAAACAAGAAAAAAGCTATGCTTATTTCTTATTCACAAAATTTGCATAGCTTTACTTTATATTTTTATTTATTACTTTTCTTACTAAAATATTTTTTCAATTTGCTTATAAATCTAAACTATTATAGTTTTTTTCTATACATTATTCAACTGTAACAGACTTAGCAAGGTTTCTTGGTTTATCTACATCAAGTCCTTTCATTGTTGATACATAGTAAGCTAGTAGCTGCATTGGTACAACTGCAACTATAGGAACTAACATATCATCGCAGTTTGGTATGTATATTACCTCATCAGAAACTTTTTCTACACTTCTATTGTGTTCCTGGGCTATTGATGCAACAAATGCACCTCTTGCTTTTACTTCCTGCATATTTGATACCATTTTTTCAAATAAGTTTTCCTGTGTTGCTATAGATATTACCGGAGTTCCTTCTTCTATAAGAGCTATTGTTCCATGTTTTAATTCTCCTGCCGCAAATGCTTCTGAGTGTATATATGAAACTTCTTTTAATTTTAAAGACCCTTCCATAGCTAGTGAGTAATCAACTCCCCTTCCAAGGAAGAATACATGCTCTTTAGAAACTATTCTTTCAGCAGTTTCTTTTATTTTATCTTGGTTATCTAATACTTTCTGAATTTTTTCTGGAAGTTTTTTCATTTTTTCTATAGTTGATAAATATTCTTCTCTAGTTATTGTTCCTTTTTCAAGAGCAAAGTTTAGAGCTATCATATATAAAGAAGTTATCTGAGTAGTGTATGCTTTTGTTGAAGCAACTGCTATTTCAGGTCCAGCCCAAGTATAGAATACTTCGTCTGCCTCTCTTGATATTGATGAACCTACAACATTTGTTATTGCAAGTATTTTAGCACCTTTAGCTTTTGAATCTCTTAAAACTGCTAGTGTATCAGCTGTTTCCCCAGACTGACTTACAAGTATTACTAAAGAATGTTCATCTACAAAGTTATCACTGTATCTGAATTCTGATGCTATATCTGTTATTACTGGAACTTTTAGGTATTTTTCTAAAGCATTTTTTCCAAGTAATCCAGCGTGGTATGCTGTACCGCAAGCAACTATATATATTCTATTTATACTATCTAAGTCTTCTTTTGTTAAATGGATTCCATCTAATACTATGTTTCCATTTTCGTCTAGTCTTCTTTCAAGTGTGTTTTTAACACCTTCTGGCTGTTCATTTATTTCTTTAAGCATGAAACAGTCGTATCCACCTTTTGAAGCTGCTTCTATATCCCATTTTACATCGTATATCTCTTTTTCAACAGGATTTCTTTCTGCGTCATATATTTTAAGTTCATTTCCTTTTATGTGAACAACTTCTCCATTTTCAAGGAAGTATACTTTTCTAGTGTATTTTAAAAGCGCTGGTATATCTGAAGCTATGAAGTTTTCTCCTTCTCCAACACCTGCTATAAGAGGACTGTCTTTTCTAACAGCTACTAATTCATCTTCGTTATATTTGCATATAACACCTAGTGCATAAGCTCCTCTTAATCTAGCTACTGTTTTGTAAACAGCATCAAGAAGATTTCCTTCGTAGTATTTATCTACTAAGTGAGCTATTACCTCTGTATCAGTTTCTGATCTGAACTCTACTCCATCTTCTTTTAATTCTTCCTTTAATTCCATGTAGTTTTCTATTATACCATTGTGGACAACTGCTATTGTTTTGTCCATATTGAAATGAGGATGAGAGTTTACATCTGATGGTTCCCCATGAGTAGCCCATCTTGTATGTCCTATACCTAAATTACCTTTCATTTCATTTTTTTCAATGTCTTCTGCAAGTACAGCAAGTCTACCTTTGAATTTTCTGATTTCTAATTCACCATCATTGCATACAGCAACACCCGCTGAATCATAACCTCTGTACTCTAATTTTGATAGTCCATCAACTATCACCTCTGATGCATTTTTTGGTCCTAAGTACCCAACTATTCCACACATAATTCTGTGCCTCCTAAAAATTATTTATAATATATATTTTTAGAAGTAGTGATAAAAAAATTATTTACTCAAATTTCCCTTTGTCCAAAGAATCACTTCTAAGTTTTGAAGAAATTTTACGATGGTAAATACACCGCAGAGCACCCGCCGAATATTCGATTAACTCTGACCTCGTCAACTTGAAATTTTATTTATTTTACAAGTTCTGGCGCTAAAAACAGAAACGGAAACAAAAGTGTTCCCGTCTCCGTAATTTTACAACTAAGCAAGTCTTTCTTTTATAAGTTCTGCAAGATTAGTTGCTAATTCTTTTATCTGTTCTACTTCTTTACCCTCTAACATAACTCTCACAAGAGGTTCTGTTCCTGATGGTCTTATAAGAACTCTACCTTCTCCATCAAGAAGTTTTTCTATTCTTTCTATTTCAGCTTTAACCTCTGGGAATTCCATGTATCTATTTTTATTTTCATTTTTAACCTTTGCATTTATAAGTACCTGAGGATACTGTTCCATAACAGATGCTAATTCAGAAAGAGTTTTTCCTTCTTCCGCTATTATTCCTGATAATACTAGTGAACTTAATGTACCGTCCCCAGTTGTATTGTTGTCTAGGAATATTAAATGTCCTGACTGTTCTCCACCAAGAACATATCCTTCTTTTAGCATTTCTTCCATTACGTATCTATCCCCTACTTTTGTTATAGCAAGGTCTATATCATTTTCTTTTGCTGCTATCTTTAGACCTATATTAGTCATTACAGTAACAACAAGAGTATTTTTAGCTAGTTTACCTTTTTTCTTTAAGTTTATAGCGCTTAGTATCATTATTCTATCGCCATCAACTATATTACCTTTTTCATCTACAGCTATTAATCTATCTGCATCTCCATCGTATGCAAGCCCATAGTCTGCTCCTTCTTCAACCACAACTTTCTGTAAATTTTCCGGATGAGTTGAACCACATTTATCGTTTATATTTGTTCCATCTGGATCAGCAGCTATAGCTATTACTTCAGCCCCTAATCTTCTGTATGCCTCTGGAGCTACTTTTGAAGCTGCACCATTTGCACAATCTAGAACTATTTTTTTACCAGTTAAGTCAACTCCCGCAGATTCTATTAAGAAATCTACATATTCATTCTGAGCTTCATGTCTATGTATTCTTTTACCAACTTCTGTTCCTGTTGGATTTGCATTAACAGCATCTATATCGTCTATATATTTTTCTATTTCTAGTTCTATATTGTCATCTAATTTAAATCCATCTTTATTGAAGAATTTTATTCCATTAAATTCTACTGGATTGTGTGAAGCAGATATTACAACACCACAGTCTGCGTTGTATTTTCTTGTTAGATATGCAACTGCAGGTGTAGGTATTACACCAACTGTTATAACATCACAACCTACTGACATAAGTCCTGATATTAAAGCTGCTTCTAACATATCTCCAGATATTCTAGTATCTTTACCTACTACAACCTTTACTCTGTGATCTCCTTTTGCAAGGACATAACCGCCTGCTCTACCTAGTTTGTATGCAAGGTTACAGTCAAGCTCTGTATTTGCTACTCCTCTTACTCCATCAGTTCCAAAATATTTTCTCATACTATTCGCCCTTTCCCGGTATAAATTAAATCCTCTTTGTTTTATAACATTCTCATTTTTTCATTATTTGCTAGTTAATCTTTTTTACTATTTTTGTATTTATTTTTCTTTTTTTAAATTCTCTCAAAATTTAATTAAATAGTTTATACTTTTCATTATACATTTATTATTATTCTTTTATTTATAAACGTTATCTTTTTACATAAGACTATTTTATTACTTATCAATAAAAAACTCAATAGAAATATTTTTATTATTAATATAAATAGATATTAATAAGGTCTTTGATAGTTTTTTGTACAAAAAAAGAAAGTTATCGAATAATCGATAACTTTCTATATATGATAATTTAGTTTTACCTAAACAAAAATCTATTTCTGTGTAGCTTCTATACCTTTTTCTAATGCTGATCTGTTTAGTGGTATGAATTTAGCTTTTCTTTCCCCGAAAACTTTTTTGAATGCTTCAAGAACAGAATCAACTGAAACAGTTCCAGATACACCTAAGTAAGCACCTAACATTATCATGTTAGCAACTTTAGGGTTACCTAATTCAGCTGCTAATTCGTTTGCTGGTATATAATAAACATCTACATCATCTCTAGCAACTTTTTCTTTTATTAAAGAAGAGTTTACTAATATTTTTCCTCCAGGTATAACATCGTTCTGGAATTTGTGGAATGCTGGTAAGTTCATTAATATAGCTGCTGTAGCATCATCAGTTATTAATGGAGAACCAACTTCGTGATCAGATACTGTTACCGCACAGTTAGCAGTACCTCCACGCATTTCTGGTCCATAAGATGGTAACCAAGAAACTTCTTTATTTTCTAGCATTCCTGCATAAGTTAGTAACTGTCCCATAGACATAACACCCTGGCCTCCGAAGCCTGCACATATTACTCTAGCTGTAGACATTTACTTCACCTCCTGTTCATCAAGATCTATATCTTTAAAGTTTCCTAAAGGATAGTATGGTATCATGTTATCTCTTAACCACTGTAATGCATCTGGTGCAGTTTTACCCCAGTTTGTTGGGCAAGTAGATAATACTTCAACTATAGAGAATCCTTTTCCAGCTAACTGAACCTGGAAAGCTTTCTTTATAGCTTTTTTAGCTGCTCTTACGTGTGCAGGAGTATCAACAGTTACTCTTTCTACGAATACAGCACCTTCTATTGTAGCTAACATTTCAGATATTCTTAAAGAGAATCCATTTATTTCTGGATTTCTACCATCCTGGCAAGTTGTAGCTTTCTGTCCAACTAATGTTGTAGGAGCCATCTGTCCACCAGTCATACCATATATAGCATTATTTACGAATATAGTAGTTATTTTTTCTCCTCTGTTTGCAGCATGTACTATTTCTGCAGCACCTATAGATGCTAAGTCACCATCTCCCTGATAAGTGAATACTACTTTGTCAGGCTGGCATCTTTTTATTCCTGTTGCACAAGCTGGAGCTCTACCGTGAGCAGCTTCCTGTGTATCACAGTTGAAGTAGTTATATGCTAAAACTGAACATCCAACTGGAACAACACCTATAGTGTCACCTAAAACACCTAATTCTTCTAAAACTTCAGCTACTAATCTGTGGATTATACCATGAGTACATCCTGGACAGTAGTGAGTCTGGACTTCCTGAAGCCCTTTAGTTCTTTCAAATACAACAGCCATTATTTAGCACCTCCTGAAAGTATTTCTTTTGCAAGTCTTGTTAAATCTTTTGGTAGTGGAACCATACCACCTGGTCTACCATGGAAGTGAACTGGTAATTTACATTCACATGCAAGTTTAACGTCTTCTATCATCTGTCCCATAGACATTTCTACAACGAATAAATCTTTAGCATTAGGTATTTTTGTAAATGCTTCATTTGGGAATGGCCATAAAACTTTAGGTCTTATTAAACCAACTTTTAATCCTTCTGCTCTTAAATCATCTACTGCATTTTTAACAACTCTTGAAGTAGTTCCGTAAGCAACGAATACTAATTCAGCGTCATCTGTATTGTACATTTCATACTGAACTTCATTAGCTTCCATAGCTTTGAATTTTTCATTTAAGTGCCAGCAGTGTTCTTCTAGAACTTCTGGTGATAAGTATAAAGAGTTTATAACATTTGGTTTTCTCTGTCCTTTAGTACCAGTTGTAGCCCAGTCTTTTGGAGGTAATTCTCTTTTTCTTTCTGGAGCTTTAAATTCTACTGGTTCCATCATCTGTCCTATCATACCATCAGCCATAACCATTACTGGTGTTCTGTAGTAATCTGCAACATCAAATGCTTCCTGTATCATATCAACTGCTTCCTGAACTGTAGCTGGAGCGAATACTGGAGTTCTGTAGTCACCATTTCCTCCACCTCTAGTTGTCATGTAGTAATCTGCCTGAGATGGCTGTATACTTCCTAGTCCTGGACCACCTCTCATTACGTTTAGTATAACACATGGTACTTCTGCACCAACTGCATATGTTATACCTTCCTGTTTAAGTGCAACACCTGGAGAAGATGAAGAAGTCATAACTCTTACTCCTGATCCTCCTGCACCGTAAACCATATTTATAGCAGCAACTTCAGATTCAGACTGAACGAATGCTCCACCTACTTTTGGTAATTCTCTTGATAAATATTCTGGTAATTCACTCTGTGGAGTTATTGGGTAACCGAAGAAATATTTACATCCAGCTTCTATAGCTGCTTTACCAAACGCTTCGTTACCTTTCATAAGTATCTTAGCCATTAAAATTCCCCCCTATGATTATTTATTAAATAATTAGTCTCTTTCTACAGTTATAACTACGTCTGGGCACATCATTGCACAGCTAGCACAACCTATACATTTTTCCATTTCTACTACTCTAGCAGGGTTATATCCCTTTTCATTTGTTGTTTCAGTGTCTAGTGATATTATTTTCATTGGACATACTTCTACACACAATCCACAACCTTTACAGTACTTTTGATCAAAAGATACTCTTCCTTTAGCCATTTGCTTAAGCCTCCTTAAACTATCATTTTATTTGAAACCAAACTACATCATCCAGTCGTCTCTCATATATAGATCTATTGGAAGTATTTCTCCTTCCAATCCGTCTGGAAGCTGGTTTGCAACCTCTCTTAAACAAGCCACATATTTTATAGGTATATTTCTTGCTTTAGAAACTTCTCTTGAAACTTCCTGTCCTTTTAATACATCTTCTACTGTTGTAGCTTTCAGCATATGAGTATTGTTTATAAGTCCAGTTACTTTCAACTGAGATGCTGCTTCAATTTCATCTATATATTCCATAACTTCTTCAGCAGTCTGAGTTCTTTCTCTGTTAGCATTGACAACAAAGAATAAATCATATTCGTCGTCAGGTATTGAGCCACGGAATCTTGCTATTACCCTAGCTCCTACTTTATCTCCACCTAAATCTATAACATACTGATAAGATTTATCATTCATTGGAGTTGTAACTTCAGCAGATACAGCTGGTAAGTCTAAACTTGGTGCATCTACTGAACTATCTATAGGGTGTATACCCATAGCTTTCATTTCTTCTTTTCTTTCTCTTGATCTGAAGTAAACATTTACTACGTCAAGATCGGCAAGTGCTACTTTATCTTCTGTTTCTTTTCTTAGCTGTACGACATAGTTAACGGCAACTTCACTTTTACCACTACCATAGTGGCCAGTTATTATTCTTATTCTTTTATCTTTATTTACCATATACTAAAGCCTCTTCTTCTCCATTAAGAACTCTTAGTCCACCCTGAGCTAGAGCTATCATTTCGTCTTCTCCTGGATAAACTTTAACTTCTGCTATGAAGCCAACTCTTTCTGATATTTCTTTAGTGAATGATTTTGAATAAGCTATACCACCTGTTAATAATACAGCATCTACGTTACCTTTTAATACAGCTGCACATGCACCTATTTCTTTAGCTACCTGATATGCCATTGCGTCATATACAAGTTTAGCTTTTTCATTTCCTGCTTCTATCATTTCTTCAACTTCTCTTGCATCATTAGTGTTTAGATAAGAAACAAGTCCTGCACTACCTTTTATTTTTTTCTTCATATCGTCTAATGTATATTCTCCACTGAAGCACATTTTTATTAGGCTTCCTACTGGTAGTCCACCAGATCTTTCTGGAGAGAATGGTCCTTCACCATCTAATGCATTAGCAACATCTATAACTCTTCCTTTTTCGTGAGCTCCTACAGATATTCCTCCACCCATATGAGCTACTATTAGGTTAACGTCTTCGTATGATTTTCCAACTTCTTTAGCATATCTTCTTGCTATTGCTTTCTGATTTAAAGCGTGGAATATACTTGTTCTTTCTATATCAGCCATTCCTGATATTCTAGCTACATCCTGTAATTCATCAACAACAACAGGGTCTACTATGAAAGAAGGTACTCCTACTTCATCACCTATCTGTTTAGCTATTATTCCACCAAGGTTAGAAGCGTGTTCTCCTGAAACACCAACTCTTAAGTCTTCTACCATGTCAGCATTAACTGCATAAGTTCCACCTTTTATAGGTTTTAAAAGACCACCTCTACCTACAACAGCGTCTAATTCAGATGTTTTCACTCCACCTTCAGCTAAAGCGTCTTCTATAACACCTTTACGGAATTCGAACTGATCTGCTATTTTGTCGTATTTTCCGATTTCTTCTGAAGAGTGTCTAAGTGTTTTTTCAAATACTAATGATTCATCATCGAAAACAGCTATTTTTGTAGATGTTGAACCTGGGTTAATAGTTAATATTCTATTTACTTTACTCATGTAGTTTTTACCTCCTGTAAAATTTAAAAACCTATTGTCTAATAAATTAATTAAAAAATATAAATTTCAAGCTATTTTGTAGCTTTTTATATAATCTAAAATAATTTTATATTTTAGATTTAATCAAAGTTAAATTATTTTGCAGTTTTAGCTGCCATAAGAACTCCAAGTGCTATAGAGTTTAATTTAGTTTCTTCTGTATCTGCTCTTGAAGTAAGTATTACTGGTGCTTTTGCTCCAACTATTACACCTGCATTTTTAGCCTGTGCAAAGAATACCATTGATTTGTAAAGAACGTTACCAGCCTCTATATCTGGAACTAATAGTATATCAGCTTTTCCAGCACCTGGATGGTTAACACCTTTATGAGCTGCTGCTTCTTCTGAAACTGCATTATCTAGTGCAAATGGTCCACCTACTACACAACCAGTTATTTCACCTTTTTCACACATTTCCTGAAGTTCTGCTGCTTCAACTGTATCTTTCATTTTTGGATTTACTTTTTCTTTTGCACATAAGCATGCAACATTTGGCACTTCTATATCTAATGCGTGTGCAACATCAACTGCATTTTCTATTATCTGTTTTTTAGCTGCAACATCTGGAGCTAAGTTCATAGCTGCATCAGTTATGAAGAATAATCTGTCAAATCCATTAACATCGAATACTGCAACATGGCTTAATACTTTACCAGTTCTTAGACCTATTTCTTTGTCTAATACTGCTTTAAGAACTATTGATGTATCAACTATTCCTTTCATTACCATATCAGCTTTTCCTGATGAAACAAGTTCAACAGCTTTTCTTGAAGCTTCTACTAAATCTTCTATATTTATTAATTCATAGTTAGCTAAATCTATTCCTAATTCTTTTGCTATAGGTTCTGTTTTAGCTATATCCCCAACTAATATAGCGTTTGCTATGCCTTCTTTTCTTGCCATTTCAACTGCAAGTAAAACTTCTTTATCCTGGCAGCAAGCAACTGATATTGTTTTAGGTCCTCTTTCTTTTGCAAATTTTATAACTTCTTCAAAGTTTTTCATAAACTCCACCTCGTAGTAGTATTTTTTATTTGTATATCATAATTATATTATACTCTATTATTAAAACAAAATAAATCGTTTTCCAGATATGTATCATTTTATTTTTTTACAGAATATGCCATTCAAAATACATTATATATTTATAATATCTCTAAAATAAATAAGTTGCAATAAAAATATAAATTTAACAAAAATAAATTTATATTTCATTGCAACTTGATTTTTTTAGAATTCTACTTTTATATTTTCCATGTGCTATTCTTTACTTTATTAAACAATATTCAATTCAATCGTTTTTATTTTCAGAATATTTATATTTACATTTATATTATTAAATATAATCTTACTATATTTATACATATTTACATTTTTTTATAAAATAGTAAACTTAATTTTTTATACTTATTATTTGTTATGTAAATATCAATTCTATCTTTTGTCACACAATTCAATATATTTGCATCTTTTTTATTTAATTGTATGTCACTTTTAACATAAATATTTTTATAGATTCAACGAAAACGTTTTACCTATCTAAACTTACTCTAACTTTGTTTTCAGTACATTTTATATTATTAGGTATAACTAAACTCACTTCTATACTTTTTTTATTTTTTAATTCCTCAGTATCTACAGATTCAGTTTCTATGTATTGTATATTTTTTAGCACTTCCTCTTTACCAGTTATTAAAACTTTTTCTTCATTTAATTTATATGTTGGTAAATCGTCACCATTAAGTGATACTTTTATAGGTACTGATTTAGAATCTAGCATCTTTATATTTAAATATACATATGGATTTTCTATATCTAATCCTTTTACTTCTTTTCCATTTTCGTCTACTGCAATTAATCTAACTTTTTTAGTTATATTCTTTTTATCAACATCTTTTAATGAATCTACCTTTCCTATAACACCTTTTACCTTAGCCATCTGTGTTCTAGGACCAGAAACAGTTACATACTCTTCATCTAATTTTATAGAATCTATATTCTCTTTATTTTCATCACTCATATTTATTTCTATTTTTAGATTTTTACTTATTTTTTTCTCTAAATTGACAATTATTGTGCTTTGAGTAAATTCATGACTTACCCTTTCTGACATATTTGCCCTCAAGTATACTTCATTTTTTCCCTCTATAGGATTATCAATTTCTCCATATACCTTTATATCATCTTTATCTATGTTTTTTACATTTGATAGTTTTCCACTTATATTCATACTTGATAATAGAGATTCATCTGGATAAATCACAAGATCTTTCTCATCTAATTCGTCTAGATTACTAACTGTTACTGGTATATCTTCTATTAATTTTGTATCCTCTGGATCTACTATTGCAATTACATACATCCATAGCGCTATTGCACTGAATAGTGCAATTAACTTTACTTTTGTATTATTTTTTAGTCTCATCATTTAAATAATCCTCCTATAAAAGAGCTCTTTTCTTCTTTTTTAGCCTGAAGATTATGAGATAATATACTCTTCATTCTTTCTTTTGTAATATCTCTATATAATTTACCTGATTTTGCTATTGAAACTCCTCCTGTTTCTTCTGAAACTATTAAAGTTAAACAGTCAGACACTTCACTAACACCTACACCTGCTCTATGTCTAGTTCCTAAATCTTTACTTAGATCTTTACTCTGTGTTAATGGCAAGAAACAAGCCGCTGCCTTTATTTTTGACTCTCTAACAACAACAGCACCATCATGTAATGGTGTATTAGGTATAAATATATTTACTAATAACTGTCGTGATATTTCAGAGTCTAGTATTGTACCTGTATTTATTATATCATTTAACTTAGTTTCTCTTTCCATAACAATTAAAGCTCCTATCTTTTGTCTTGCTAATGAATATAGAGCCTCAACTATTTCATCTATTACATGATTAAATTTTTCTTCAGACACCACTGATTGTTTTTGGAATATTTTTAATTTTGTTCTTCCTATATGTTCTAATCCTGCTCTTAGCTCTGGCTGGAATATTATGAAAGGAAGAATAAAACCAACTTCTAAAGATTTTACTAATAGCCAATAAATTGTGTGTAATTTGAATATTTTACTAGCTCCAGTTGCAACAAGTAATATTAAAAGACCTTTTAAAACCTGTTCTGCTCTTGTATCTTTTATAAACATAAATATCTTATAAAATAAATATGTCACTATTGCTATATCAAGTATATCGTTAATACCCATTTGGTATATCATATCTAAAAATTCTCCAACAAAAGAACCAAAATCTAACACTTTTTTTCCTCCTTATATTTTTATTTATATTAAAAATATTATTATTAATTCATCTCATTTTAATATTAATCTCTCACATTAAATATTATACTATATATAAGAATTAAAATACACAAATTATTTATATCATAAAGAACTTATTAATTTCTTTATTAATGTTAAATTTATTTTTAATTTATTTTTATATTTTCTTAATTTTTTTATTATATAATTATAGATTTATTTTTTTAGATTTTATTTACTTTTGATATAATAATTTTTAATACAATAAATTATAAAAAAAAAGATCCTGTAAAAAACAGAATCTTTATTAATGAGCGCAGAAGGATTCGAACCTTCGACACACGCCTTAGAAGGGCGTTGCT